>JANNZE010000327.1:0-7445 GCA_031410455.1 Chitinophagaceae bacterium
CTCAATAATGATTTGTATACAGTGGATGTGCGTTCTAAAAATACTGTTCGCCTTACCAGCGATGGAAGCGAAACGATCCTGAACGGTTATGCGAGCTGGGTGTATATGGAAGAAATACTCGGACGTTCTTCTCAGTACAAATCTTTCTGGTGGAGCCCCGACAGTAAAAAAATTGCGTTCTTCAGAACAGATGATTCACCTGTGCCGTTATATACCATAACAGATGCTAATGGCCTTCACGGCTATGTAGAAAAAATGCGTTATCCCAAAGTTGGCGATCCGAATCCACAGGTAAAAGTAGGCATGGTTTCACCTGCAGGTGGAAATGTGGTATGGGCTGATTTCAATGAAAAAGATGACCAGTATTTTGGAATGCCTTACTGGAAACCGGATGGAAGTGCATTGCTGGTACAATGGATGAACAGGAAACAGAATGAATTAAAGATCTGGGCCGTGGATCCAGCGAACGGAAGTAAGAAAACATTTTATAATGAAGAACAAAAAACATGGATCGACCTGGATGATGATAACCGTATACAATTCCTGAAAAACGGTAAGGGATTGCTGCTGTTAAGTGATAAAACAGGCTGGAAACACATGTATCATTATGACCTGAATGGTAAACTTGTGAATACGGTCACTAATGGAAAATATTCCGTGCAGGAAATATCATATGTAGATGAGAAAAAAGGGACAGTATATTTTACGGCAAGAGGTATCGAAAATTCTGCAAGGAAAGACCTGTACAGCGTGAACATGAATGGGAAAAATTTGAAACGCCTCACCTTCGGAAATTTCAATCATAGTTTGATAAACATTTCTCCGGACGCATCTTATTTTATAACGACTTATAGTAATGTAAGTACGCCTCCGGCCATTTCCCTGGTTAATAACAAAGGAAAAATTATTAAAGAGATCGGTCTTGCTGCAGCTTCAGAATTTACAAATTACAGTCTTGCCAAAACAGAGATCGTTCGTGTGATGAGTGATGATAGCCTCTTTAATCTTCCTTTGAAAATTACTTGGCCGGTGAATATGGATAAATCAAAAAAATATCCTGTTCTCATTTCTATTTACGGTGGCCCTAATGCCGGAACACTTATGGATACATGGTCTTTAGGCGGTAACCAGCAATGGTATGCAAAGGAAGGTTTGATTCAGGTGGTGATGGATCACAGGGCCAGTGGGCATTTCGGAAAAGAAGGCGTGAATTATATGTACCACAACCTGGGTTACTGGGAAATGAAAGATTATTCTACGATGGTGAAATGGCTGATCCGTAATGCCAATGCAGATTCTTCTAAAATCTGTATTACCGGTTTCAGTTATGGCGGTTATATGTCTACATATGCCTTAACCTACGGTGCAGATGTTTTCACGCACGGAATGGCAGGCGGTAGTGTGGTGGACTGGAGACTTTACGACAGTCATTATACAGAACGTTTTATGGGAACTGAAGCTGATAATAAGGAAGGATATAAATCGAGTTCGGTTTTGAATTATGTGGATCGTTATAAAGGAATGCTGCAGATCGTGCATGGCGTTATTGATGAAAATGTTCATTTACAGAACAGCATTCAACTGATCAGTGCATTGCAGGATAAGAAAAAAGATTTTGAATTTATGATGTACAGTGGTGGAAGGCATGGCTGGGGTGGAAATAAAGGTGTTCATTTTCAAAACCTGAAAACGAAATTCATTTACCGCTACCTGTTAGAGAAACCAGTTCCTAAGAGTTTATTGAAATAAAAAAAAGAGGCCGGAATGAACCGGCCTTTTATTATAGAAAGAGATCCGGATACAATTGTGCACCCGGCACAACTGAATATTTTTCAAAATCGGTTATGCCGGCTCTGGATAAAACTTCTTCATCAATAAAGTTATTGCCGGTTGCTTCTGTAGATGCAACTTTTAAAATTTCATAAGCAGCATCTGCAACAATATCTGTAGTACGGCTCATATTGATCAATGCATCACCGCCGAGTAAATTCTGTACGGCTGCGGTGGCAATGGTTGTTTTTGGCCACAAAGTATTCGCAGCGATATTATATTTTTTTAATTCTGCGGCAAGTCCTAACGTTACCATCGTCATGCCGTATTTACTGATCGTATAAGCAACATGGCCCGCAAACCATTTCATGTCCATATTCAAAGGAGGCGATAAAGTAAGAATGTGTGCATTGGAAGATTTTTTCAGCCATGGAATACATGCCTGCGAAGTAAAAAAAGTTCCTCTTACATTTACATCCTGCATAAGGTCGTAACGTTTAGGTTCCGTTTTTTCGGTGGGCGTAAGGGAAATGGCAGATGCATTGTTGATCAGTATGTCAATACCGCCAAATTGTGCAGCCGCTTTTTCTACCATGCTGTAAATCTGTGCCTCATCTCTTACATCACACATCACCGGTAAAGCCTGTCCGCCCGCAGCCTCAATTTCTTTAGCTGCAGAAAAGATAGTGCCACCCAGTTTCGGGTTTTCTTCCGTGGATTTTGCAGCTACCACAATGTTTGCGCCGTCAGCGGCCAGTTTCAGTGCGATAGCTTTTCCGATACCACGTGTAGCGCCGGTGATGATGATCGTTTTTCCTTTGAACATTATTAAGAATTAAGTTTTGCTTCTGCAGTTATTTCTGTGTTGAGCAATTTTGAAATAGGGCAGTTTGATTTAGCATCTGCTACTGCTTCATTGAAAGTTTCTTCGTTCATTCCCGGAACGGTTGCATTCACGGTAAGATGAGAAGAGGTGATAGCCCCATTGTCTAAAGTGATGTCACACTTTGTTTCAATTTTCTCCGGAGTAAAACCAGCAGCACCGATCACGAAACTCAGCTTCATCGAAAAACATCCTGCATGTGCAGCAGCTACCAGCTCTTCAGGGTTTGTACCCACTCCTGATTCAAACCTGCTGAGATAAGAATATTGAGCATTGCTTAATGTGGTGCTTTGTGTACTTAAAGATCCGTTACCTTCTTTTCCTGTGCCTTTCCAAACGGCGGTTGCATTTCTTTTCATGACTTTAGTTATTGATTTATTTTATAAATGATGTTTGATAAGTTGCTTCATCGAATCCCACATAAATATTTTTACCGGCTTCTATCACTGGTCTTTTTATAAGTGTAGGATATTCGGTGAGTATAGCAGAAATTCCAGTTCCGGCAAGGATATTTACCCGGAGTTCTTCCGGTAAATTTTTCCAGGTCGTACTTTTTTTATTCACCACAATATCTGCGCCTTTTGCTTTGATCCATTTATTCACCTGCTTTTCATTCAGGGTTTGTTTTTTCAGATCAAAAAAGTCGAAGGCTATTTTATTTTTTATTAACCAGTTAGTTGCTTTCCTTACTGTGTCACAATTGGTAATGCCGTAAACCGTCATAATATCTCCGGTTTATTCTGCATGATCTTTTCTATTTTTTCCATCACATCGTCCGTCAGCTTCGGCAATACCTCCAGTGATTTTAAATTTTCGAGGATCTGCTGTTTTTTTGTTGCACCTAATATAGCTGTACTTACATTCGGATTTTTAAGGCACCATGCAATGCTCATGGCAGGCAAGGTAATACCTGTTTTAACCGCAAGTTCATTCAGTTTTTTTACTTTTTTAAGGTTGGCATCGGTGATCCATTTGTCTCTCAGCCATTCAAAACCCGGGAGCCCTAAGCGGCTGCCTTTGGGAATACCTTCATTGTATTTCCCACTTAATAAACCAGATGCCATAGGGCTCCAGATGGTGGTTCCCAATCCTACATTTTTATAGATCTCGCTGTAATCAGATTCCACTTTATTTCTTTCGAACATATTGTATTGAGGTTGTTCCATTGTTGGTGGAATGAGGCGGTAGGCCTGTGCCACGCGGTGTGCTTCCATGATCTCCACGCCCGTCCACTCACTCGTGCCCCAGTATAATATCTTTCCCTGTTGTATGAGGTTATTCATCGTCCATACCGTTTCTTCCACCGGCGTGTTTTTATCTGCACGGTGACAGAAAAAAAGATCGAGGTAATCTACCTGTAACCTTTGTAAAGCTTCATGACAGGCTTCCGTTAAATGTTTCCTGCTGTTGCCGGTCTGGTTGGGTTTATTTTCTTTTCCTCTCCATCCGAAAAATGCTTTGGAGGAAACGATATATGATGTGCGGTCCCATTTTTTCTTTTTCAGTATGCGGCCCATCATCTTTTCACTTTCTCCCAGTGCATAGACTTCTGCATTGTCAAAAAAGTTGATGCCATTGTCGTAGGCGATCCCCATTAATTCATCTGCTACCTTATCGTTTATTTGTTTGCTGAAACTTACCCAGCTGCCGAAGGAAAGGGCACTAACCTGCAGGCCAGACCTGCCTAATCTCCTGTATTCCATGATGTATGATTTGAAGGCCGAAGTTAAGCATGAAATGTTATGAGGGGAGCAACTGTTTAACCCGGAAATTTTGAAGCAGGCACGGCAATGGTGCCGGTTATTTTTTTGATGTGATGATTGCGGAAATCCTGGCTGGCTTCCATTCCTACGCCATCAATCACTTGTGTTTTGGTTCGGATGCGCACCTGTTTTTCGGTGTAAAACTCTGTGCCGGTACGCATACGGTCCCAGTACAATTCATCCGTATACAATGTATCGCCTTTTAAAAAGTTGATCACCTTAACGCTGTCTCTTAATACAACTGTGGCCTTCATCTCTGCATATCTGCCATAGCGTGCTGTAAGCCTGCTCTCCACGATGCCCTGGTCGTTGTAAAAATCTGCAGTTAATGTTTGCGGGAATTCTACAAAATTGGTGGTATCCTGGATTCGCAGCATGAGCGGAGCTTTCAGGATCGTTCTTATTTTTCCGCCAATGGTATAATTCAGAACAATATTTTTTCCCTCTTCCACACCCAGGCTTTTTGCATTCAGTTTCCTTACTTCGGTAACATTGTTCTCACAGCTATAAAAAAAGCAGCCCGATAGACAGGCTGCCATAACAATATATTTTCCGGAGAAATTCATATTAATCATACTTGCGTTTCTGAAACCATCTTGCATTCATAGATACGCCAAAGCTAAAGCGTAATATATTCTCACGGATACTTCCGCTGTTTTTATTTCCGATAGCACCAAATTCAACGCCAGTATTCAACACGGCATATTCGCCATAACGGATACGTTGTAAAGAAGTAAGTGGAAATCCTGCACCGGCCGTTACACCAAAATCTTTTCGGTCGCCGGCAATGGAGATCTGTTCATTTCCATAATAAAATCCTGCACGGTATTTTACAAAACGGAAATAATTTTTGGTGAGCGTAGAAGGCGAAGCTCCGTAATATTGCCCGCCAATGCGGATCGTATAATTATTCTGTAAGTTTTCTGATTGTCCGTAAAATGTATAATCACCCCACATGGTATTTTCAAAATCTGCACCCAAAGTCCAGTGATTATTTCTGTCGCTGTACATAAATCCCAAACCATAATTCATAGGAAAATCAATTTTTCCTTTCAATCCTTTTTTAGCTTCAACAGTGTCGATAGTGAACGTTCCACCGGTTCCATCGAATGAAAAAGTTTCATTGATGGTTTCCTGGGTGGCATTTAATTTCTGACCAAGATTTGCATAAGCACCTAAACGTAACAATGCTCTTTTTTTCTCCACTGTTTTCCCTACCGGAATTTCGTACTGAATTCCACCGCCGAATGATAAACTGTTGAATGTAGTGATCGCTTCTGAATTTCCTTTGAAATATGGAACAGAGTCATTCAGTAAAATAATCCTGGTGCTGTAATCCTTGTTCCCGAAATTATAACCCAGTGTTACACCTGCAGAGAATCTTTTGATCTTTATACCAGTGCTAAGAGATGCCTGGTTTAAACCACCGCTTCCTTCATACAAATATTGTACACTGTCAATTCCTGCGAGTCTTTTATTGTCTTCAATTTTATAACTGATCCTGGTTAAAGGACGAAGACCAAAACTCACACCCCAGAATTTATCTTTCATCATCATTTTTTTGCTGGCGATCGGTACACCGAACTGCAGGTAAGAAATGGTGGTATTGGTGGAAGAATATTTAGCGGGGCTAAGATTGCTCTTTAAAGTCCTGATATCAATTTCACCGCCCAGGTCAAAAATTGTACTGCTGATGCCACCGAAAGAAGCAGGGTTTACAAAATTGAGACTCTGGTAATCAAAATACGCAGCACTTACGCCACCCATTCCGCGGTTCACAATATTTGTTCTCGGTACTATTGTACCCAGTCCGTACCTTGAATAAGGTGCATTATCCTGCGCTAGAGTGGCTAAGCATGAAAATAAAAAGATCGGGAAAATAAGAAATTTAGTTCGGGCAATTGATTTCACTAAGCGCATACAGTCCTTTAAATAAAAAATTTAAGTCGGCAAATATCCTGTTTTTAACCCGACCCGCAAAATACGCACTATTGCCCCCGGTTAAAACAGCGTTAAAGTTCCCGTACTTATCAAGGTAATTTGTTATGATTCCGTCTATTTCTGCGGCAATTCCATGGATAACGCCGGATTGCAGGTTGGTAAGGGTATCGTAGCCGATCAATGGAATGTTGACATCTGATTCTACCAGCGGCAATTTAGCGGTGTATTCATGCATCGTCCTGAAACGCATCTGCATTCCCGGTGATATCGAGCCGCCTAAAAAAACATTGTACTGGTTTAAAAAATTATAGGTGATGCAGGAGCCCATTCCGATCACGAGCATATTTTGTGCAGGAAAAAAATGTGATGCGGCCGCTACCAATGCAAGCCGGTCTGCACCAATCGTGTCTTTTTTACCCACGCCGATCCTGAACGGTAAAACACTTGCCGCAGTTAAACGGTGAAAGGAAGTTGCAGCAGCCAGTTGCCTGTCTATCACCGGATCATGATTGATCACAGATGATAGGATACTTCTTCCCGGTTTATATTTTTCCAATATAGCTGCAATGCTCTCCGGTACATTTTCTGAAAAATAAAATTCCTCCCTGATCTGTCCATCTGAAAATAAAACGCCTTTCTGCCGGGTATTGCCGAAGTCTAAACAAAGTGTTGTCATCTGCTTTATGATAAATTAAATCCTTCCAAATCTTTAAAATGACCGTTTAATTTTATTTTTTTTCTAAGTGCTTCCATTTCTGCCAGCACCGGTAATAATTTATTGATGTGTCTTTTAAGATATTCCTGCCGGTGCAATTCGTGTGTATATTCTAAAAGTAAATATTCTTCTTCTATAGACATTGCTGCATGATGTGCTACATCATAGCTTTTTAATTCATCATCCGGAAGCAGGAATTCCTTTGTTACATTCAGTTGTTTAAGTATGGTCCTGATGCCTTCTAGCACTTTTTTCATCAGGATTTTATTTCCGTCCGTCATACTATTTTCAGGATACGTAACAATAGCACCGCTATAAGATTTCTCTGGTAATTCTTTTACCAGTTCCAGGATTTTAAAAACCTTTATACCCT
>JANNZE010000328.1:0-1937 GCA_031410455.1 Chitinophagaceae bacterium
CAAACTGTAACGTTAGTAAAGTAGCGATCACTCCTATCGGAATGTTGATATAAAAAATGTAGGGCCACGACCAGTGATCAACAATATATCCTCCCAGCGGCGGACCTAAAGTAGGGCCGATAATCACACCGAGGCCGTAAATGGCCTGTGCCATTCCGCGTTTTTCTACAGGATAAGATTCTGTGATGATCGTTTGTGATGTTACCAGTAAGGCACCTCCACCCAGCCCCTGCAAAAAACGGAAAAGTACCAGTTCCCATATACCTGAGGCATTGCCGCAAGCGTATGAACAGATCGTAAATAAAATGATGGAGGCAGCAAAATAATTTCTTCTTCCGAATTGTTGTGCCAGCCAGCTTGTCATAGGAACAATGATCACATTACCGATCGCATATGCAGTGATCACCCAGGCCACTTCTGTAAGTGTGGCACCAAGGTTTCCTTTCATTTCATTCAGCGCTACATTAACAATGGTGGTATCTACAATTTCCAGTAAAGCGCACAAGATGGCTGTGATCGTTATGATCACTCTTCTGCTTCCATATTCAACCAGGTCATTCATGTATTAAATTTCAATCACGTAAATAACTTTTTATACCGGCATCTGTTTTTTGAGCAGCATCGTTGCGTCGCAATCCTTTCATCTTTTGCAGCAATGCTCAGCCGTTCTAATCAAGATGTATATCCACATTAACATTCATTCCCGGCCTTAACTGTTTTACCAGTGAATCTGATTTATCAAATTCTATTTTTACAGGAAGGCGCTGCACCACCTTTACAAAATTTCCACTGGCATTATCGGGCGGTAATAAAGCAAACCTGGCTCCTGTTGCCGGTGAAAAAGAAGTGAGCGTGGCATTGAATGAATGGCCCGGAAATGCATCTGCATGTACAACAGCTTTTTGCCCGATGCGCATTTTATTGAATTGTGTTTCTTTATAATTGGCCACTACCCAGATATCCTTGTCAAGTACAATGCTGAACGTAGACTGACCGGCCTGTAAAAACTGTCCGGGCTGCACATTTACTTTTGATACTACACCATCAGAAGGAGCCGTAATAATGGCATATGAAGCATTCAGTTTTGCATCGGCTACATCTACTTCTCTCTGTTTTATCACAGAACCTGCCACTCCAACCTGTTCACCGGTAGCCATTGATTGTGTGGTAACGGCTGCGGTTTGCTGTGAGGCCTGGTTGCGTTGCTGTTTTAGAACATCCAGTTGTCTTTCTGCAGTTTGTTTGGCAGCCAGTGCCTGCTCATACTGTTGCTGTGTAACCGAATGATCTTTTATAAGATTTTCATAACGCTGAAGATCCTGCGTGGTTCTCCAGACATTTACTTCTGCAATTTTTATCTGTGCATCTATAGTTGAAATTCCGGCACGTGTGGTATTGATGCCTGCATTGGCTGCCTGAGTATTGGCCCTCGCTGCGCCGAGGTTACTGTTACCTGTTTGTAATGCCGCTTCTGCCTGTTGCAGTTTTATCTGAAGATCTCTGTCATCCAGTATCAGCAATGTGTCTCCCTTTTTTACCTCCTGGTTATCTTTTACTCTTACTTCTTTTACATAGCCGGCAATTCTGGGTATCACCGGGCTTATACCTGCATCCACCTGTGCATCATCTGTTTCTTCATGATGTTGTGCATGTAAATATTTGGTAATGCCGAAACCGCCTCCGGCTACTATCAAAAGTATCAGTACTATCAGAAAAACTTTACTTTTCTTTTTTGGAGGCGTTACTGAATTTGCGTTTGTATTATTTGGTTCCATTATTATTAAAATTTTGACTGACTGTTTATTGATCCTGTAGTTTGTAATAAATTGTAATAAGCCAGCACAACATCTGCTTTTGCTGCTGTTAAATTTAACCTGGCCTGCAACTGTGCTACATCAGCATCCAGTAATTCTGTTGTGGTAAGCAAAGCATTATCA
>JANNZE010000329.1:0-4271 GCA_031410455.1 Chitinophagaceae bacterium
GTTTTTTTAATAATTCCTTTTTTAGTACACAGAACTATATTATGTGAATTAACAAACTCTTCGTCTTTTAAATCTTTTACATCAATGATAGCCCTTACTTTATCATCTGCTGGTATCTGCACCAGGTTCTGTATAGCACGACCTTTACTTATACGGTCGCCTTCCGGTATCTGGTATACTTTCAGCCAGAAGCATCTTCCTTTTTCTGTAAAAAATAAAAGTGTATGATGCGTGGAAGCTATAAATAAATGGTCTATATAATCTTCATTCCTGGTTGCACTTCCTTTAGCACCTCTTCCGCCTCTTCGCTGCTGACGGTATTCTGTGGCGGAAGTACGCTTGATATATCCCATGTGCGATATCGTTACCACCATGTTTTCTTCTTCTATCAGGTCGAGCATATTGATCTCATCATCCGCATACACGATCTCTGATTTTCTTTCGTCACCGAATTTTGCTTTCACTTCCAGCAATTCAGCTTTGATGATATCGAAACGAAGACTTTCTGTTGCCAGAATTTCTTTCAAACGTCCAATCAGTTTCATGATCTCTGCATGTTCTTCCCGGATCTTATCGATTTCCATTCCGGTCAGGCGCTGGAGTCTTAATTCCAAAACGGCTTTAGACTGGATATCGCTCATTCCGAAATTACTCATGAGGCCTTCGTGCGCAATATTTGGCGTAGCACTCTCCCGGATCAGTTTTATAACGGCATCCAGGTTATCCAATGCTATGATATATCCTTCTAAAATATGCGCTCTTTCCTCTGCTTTTCTTAATTCATATTTTGTTCTTCGTACCACCACTTCATGACGGAATTCAACAAATTCTGAAATAAGGTCTTTGATATTGAGGATACGCGGACGGCCTTTTACCAGCGCCACATTATTCACGCCGAATGAAGTCTGCAGATCAGAAAATTTATACAACTGATTCACCACTACCTGTGCAATGGCATCTTTTTTTAATTCTACAACGATCCTCGTTCCTTCCTTGTTATTGGATTCATTGTTCACATCACTTACACCATCGATCACTTTTTCATTGATCAGTTCACCTATCTTTTGAGTAAGCGTATCTCGGTTTACCTGGTAAGGAATTTCTGTGATCACAATTTTCTCTCTTCCTCTTGCATCCGTTTCTATTGTTGTTTTACCACGCAATACTACACGGCCACGACCTGTATGCAATGCGGCTTTGATGCCTTCAAATCCATAAATGATTCCGCCAGTCGGAAAATCCGGACCTTTCACATGTTCTATCAATTCGTCGATGGTGATCTCGTTGTTATCAATGTAAGCGATACAACCATCAATCACTTCTGAAAGATTATGCGGCATCATGTTCGTTGCCATACCTACAGCAATACCACTACTGCCATTCAGTAACAACTGTGGAATCCTGGTTGGAAGAACTGTGGGTTCTTTCAGGGAGTCGTCAAAGTTCAGCTGAAAGTCAACTGTATCTTTATCGATATCTTCCATCATGGCCTCAGCGAATTTTTCCAGGCGCACCTCTGTATAACGCATAGCTGCCGGAGGATCTCCATCCTGGCTACCGAAGTTACCCTGCCCGTCCACCATTTTATAACGCATTGACCATTCCTGTGCCATACGCACCATCGTGTCATAAATGGAAGCATCTCCATGAGGATGATATTTACCCATCACTTCACCGACGATACGGGCAGATTTTTTATAAGGACGATTGCTGGCATTACCTAATTCATTCATCCCATACAGAACGCGGCGGTGTACGGGTTTCAGTCCGTCTCTCACATCCGGAAGTGCTCTTCCAACGATCACACTCATAGAGTAATCGATGTAAAAAGTCTTCATTTGCTCCTCAATATTTACGGGAATAATTTTACCTCTGTTATTGAGGTTCCCGTCTTCAAATTGTGCTGGTAAATTTTCCTGATTATCCATATACTAAAATAGGTGGCGAAGTTAAGCAATTTCAAGGTTTTCAGGTGATTATAAGGGGCCTGATTTCAGTTGATTTGTTAACAGTTTTACGTTCAGATGTGAACAATTTTCCAGCGTTTCCGGAAATGGGAAAACGATCAGCATCTGAACACCGGTTTTTAATTGTTCCAATATGTATAACTTGCCGCAAAATCTGGAATTGTGAAGCAAATTTTATTATTTGGTGCAGGAAAATCAGCAACTGTTCTCATCGATTATTTATTGAAAGAATCCACCTTTCATAACTGGAAGATTATTGTGGCCGATGCCAATCCCACGGTTGCGGAACAAAAGATAAACGGCCATCCGAACGGGCAACCTGTAGGTATTGACATAAACGACGAAAAAAGCCGTAAAAATCTCGTTCAACAGGCAGATATCGTAATATCCATGATGCCGCCTTCTTTACATATACTGGTGGCAAAAGATTGTATCACATTTTCCAAACACCTGCTCACTGCTTCTTATGCTGATCAGTCAATTTATGAACTGGAAGAACAGGTTAAAGAACGCAACATACTTTTCCTGTGTGAAATGGGGCTTGATCCGGGGATCGACCATATGAGCGCTATGCAGATACTGGACGACCTGAAAAAGAAAGGAGCAAAAATAACTTCTTTCAAAAGCCATTGTGGCGGGTTGGTGGCTCCGGAAAGCGATGACAACCCCTGGCATTACAAAATCAGCTGGAATCCCCGGAATGTTGTGCTGGCCGGAAAAGCAGGTGCCGTTTACCTTGAGAACGGTAAAACCGTTACAAAAATTTACGAAGAATTATTCAATGCTGATAAACAGGTGAGAACCGGGGATGCGCCACATGAATTGTTCAGCTATTATCCAAACCGGAACAGCCTTTCTTACATAGACCTGTATCATTTACCCGATGTACATACATTCGTTCGAACCACACTGCGCCATACTGATTTTATGTTTGGCTGGAAAAATATCATCGACCTGAAACTGACTGATGAAACCATCATGTATGAAACAGATGGTATGAGCCTCCATCATTTTTTTAAAATGCACCTGGAACAAAATGGCTTTGGCGAATGGTTGCAGGTAAAATTACAGCAGAGTTTCAGTGAAACGAAAGAAATGCTGGATAACCTGATGAAACTGATGGAAGCTGAAATGGCTGCTGAAAATACCGGTGAAGAAATGCCGGATAATTTTTTGGTAGTGGATGAAACAGGTGATCTTAAAGAACTGGAAATAGATGCCGTGAAAGAAAATGCGGCCACAACTGTTGCCCAGAAAATGTATGAGGCCAATCTCATTATGAAACAAATGTTTTTCATGGGCATGGATGACGAGGAAACGATCATCAATAAAGGCAAATGCAGCGCTGCTGATGTGATGCAGTTTATCCTGGAAAATAAATTATTATTGATGCCGCATGATAAAGACATGATCGTAATGCTGCATGAAATAGAATATGAACTGGATGGAAAAACGCATTCAATAAACAGTTCCTTAATGGTGAAAGGTGCAGATGCCGTACACACCGCTATGGCAAAAACCGTAGGTCTTCCGTTAGGCATTGCCGCAAAACTGATACTGACCGGGGAAATGAATGTAAGAGGTGTACATGTTCCAGTGATACCCGAGATCTATAATCCTGTTCTGGAGGAATTACAAAAACAGGGGATTGTGTTTAGAGATCTGCATGTTTGATGCGGGATGCGGGAAGCGGGATGTGAGATGCGGCATGCGGGCTAGTTATCAACTTCAAGAAGCCAGCCACCAGAAACGGGCAACCAGAAAACGGCTACCGGCCTATAATAACTCCCTCAGTAACTCTTCCACTCCTTCCGTAGCTGTTTTTTCAATGCTGATCACATTCTGGTAATGCGATACTGAAGGAATTTTTTTATCAATGATATATTTAGGAATGGAAGGAGGAAGAAATTGCATCAGTCCTGCTGCGGGATACACCTGCAGGGATGTTCCGATCAATACAAAAATATCTGCCTGCTGCATGATCAGCATCGCTTCTTCTATCAATGGAACGGGTTCTTCAAACCATACGATAAAAGGACGCCACTGAGATCCGTCAGGCGCATTTTCCCCGGTCTGTATATCTTTTCTGATTTCTGTAATACAGGATAAATCAGATGAACTGCACATTTTGAATATCTCACCATGCAGATGCAATATTTGTGAAGAACCGCCCCGTTCATGCAGGTCATCTATATTTTGTGTGACTATGAATACTTCATATTTTTTTTCCATTTCTGCGAGACCAGTGTGTGCAGCATTCGGTTGCGCTTTCGCAACTTCCTGCCTGCGCATGTTGTAAAATTC
>JANNZE010000330.1:0-5381 GCA_031410455.1 Chitinophagaceae bacterium
GTTTACCCGTGAATTGATGCGTTCATACAATTGTTCACGCGGTATTGTCAGGAGTATTTTTTGAATGGCAAACGTCCGTTTTTTTTTATTTCCTTTCTGAAATTGCACAATACTTTTTCCGTTGCTTTCCATTACTTCCAGTGCACGCATTAAACGCTGCGGATTTTGTATTTCACCTTCAGCAAAAAATAAAGGATCTTTATGCTCTACCTCTGAGCGCAGCCATGCTATACCTTTTTCATTATATTGAAAAATGATATTATTCCTTATGGTTTCATCCACAGCAGGGATTTCGTCAAGCCCCTCACAAAATGCTTTGATGTATAAACCTGTTCCGCCCACTACAATCACAACATCTTTTGTCTCGAATAATTTTTCAGCAACTGATAATGCATATTTTTCAAAATCAACTGCGGTAATTACATCATGAATGGAATGTGATCCGATAAAATAATGAGGAACCTGCCCGAGTTGTTGTGCGGAAGGTTTGGCAACGCCGATATGGAGTTCTTTATAACACTGACGGCTGTCGGCTGAAATGATCGAAGTATTAAAATGCAGGGCCAGTTCTATGGCAAGAGCAGTTTTTCCAACGGCAGTAGGACCAGCTATTACGATGCAGTTTTTGTTCATGCCCGATGGCTTAAAATGCTTCAGAATCGTCTGTAGCTTCTTCCGTATCAGCATCAGCGTCTTCCGTATCTGATTCACCTTCGTGGCTGAATCCATCCGACAATGCATCAGGCTGCAGATCGTATTTTTCTTCCATTTCGGCAAGGCGTGTATCCACTATTCCTTTTGTACCGTATTGAGGCGGGGCAATTCCTTCTGTTCTTACACAGGCAGGATACATGATTTTTTTATTTTCTTCCTTATCCACGTTGATCAATTCCACCATGAAATGCCAGTTCTTATTAAAATCGTATTCGAATAAAAATTTCTGATTAGGATTTTTGATTTCACTACCGATCGTTACTTCATGCATCAGCAACGGCTCAGCTTTATAGTCTTTATCGTATTTCTCAAGTGTGATCTCTCTTCCACGCTGCCAGTTATCATTGCTGCGGTAAAAAGTAGCTTTATGCCTGTTATCAAATTCATAGCTTTTGAGGATCGCATTGAACAAGTCGTGAAACGTATGTGTATGACGGATGGCCACATCCCTGTAAGTACTCTCATCATCTTCCCAGTAAACTCTGAATTTTAATATTGCCATTCTTCAAAAATAAGAATTTATCACTAAGGTTTAGCGTGTACGCCGAGTTCTGCAGCCTTTTGGATCATGTATGCATGGGCTGCTTCATATTCATTAGCTATGATCCCGTCCAGTATTGCTTCCCGAATGGCATTTTTTATAATACCCACCATTCTTCCCGGCGGTAAATTGAACTGCTGCATGATCATCTCCCCGCTCACCGGCGGCTGCCAGTTGCGTATATGGTCTTTCTCTTCCACTTCGGTACAACGCTTCCTCACCAATTCAAAATTTTCCAGGAAACGCTCCACCTTTTTTTTATTCTTGGAAGTAATATCGGCTTCACATAAGGTCATGAGCGCATCCAGGTCTTCCCCGGCATCAAATAACAGCCGCCTGATAGCTGCATCTGTAATATCTTCTTTTGATAAACTGATAGGTCGTAAATGCAGTTCCACCATCTTTCTAACGAACTTCATTTTTTCATTCAGCGGAAGTTTCAGCTGTGTGAAAATTTTAGGCACCATTCTTCCTCCGATCACTTCATGACCGTGAAATGTCCATCCATGTCCTTCTTCAAATTTTTTAGTGGCTGGTTTGGCAATATCGTGTAAGATGGCCGCCCATCTCAACCAGAGATCGTTGGTATTCATAGAAATATTATCCAATACCTGGAGCGTATGGTAAAAATTATCTTTATGTCCCATTCCGTCTATGAATTCTGCACCGGCCAGCGCTACCATCTGCGGAAAAATCAGCTGCAGCAATCCCTGTTTATAAAGCAGGTCGAAACCAATGGAAGGTGTAGGGCTCAGTACGATCTTATTGAGTTCATCTATGATCCTTTCCCCGCTGATGATATGGATGCGCTGTGCATTTGCCGTAATAGCATCCAGCGTTTCTTTCTCAATACTGAACTGAAGTTGTGTTGCAAAACGGATCACACGCATCATCCGTAACGGATCATCACTGAAAGTAATGCCCGGCTCCAGTGGTGTTCTGAGTATCTTATTTTCGATATCCTGAAGTCCGTTAAAAGGATCTGATAATTTTCCAAAGTCTTCCCTGTTCAGGCTAATGGCCATCGCATTGATGGTGAGGTCGCGCCTGCGCTGATCATCTTCCAGTGTTCCCGGTGATACTTCCGGTTTGCGGCTGTTAGATGCATAACTTTCTTTCCGGGCACCTACAAATTCAATATCAATATCATCAAACAGGATCTGCGCTGTTCCGAAATTCTTGAAGAAATTCACCTGCGGCTTTCCCGGTAATCGTTCCGCCACTTTGGTAGCCAGTTCAATACCGTCACCATTACATACAATATCGATATCCTTCGTTTCACGGCCCAGTATCTTATCCCTCACAAAACCACCGATAACAAAGCTCTTTAACCCGGTTTCTGCGTTGCATTCCCCGATTAAATTGAATAAAACAAGCTCTTTATCTGTACATTGTATCTCCATTGCGTGGCAAAAATAACAGATGCAATTCGATTGTTTAAGAAAATGAAGAGGAGAATAATGGCATTAATCTTGACAAATATGGATACTGCTTAAAAAAACAAACCAACTGACAAATCTGTCATACACCCGGCAGATCAAAATTGATTATGGATACCCGTTATTTTTTAGACCGACAAGAAGATGAAATGGAGTTTATGCCGATCATTCCTTTAAACGAGGATGATGATGGAAAAGACGATGGCAAAGGGATTCCCGAAGAATTACCAATCCTTCCTTTACGAAATACAGTGCTCTTTCCGGGTGTGGTGATTCCTATAACCGTTGGCCGTGATAAAAGCATTAAGGCTGTGACAGACGCATATAAGGCTGACAAATTGGTAGGCGTTGTGGCGCAAAAAGACAGTAACGTAGAAGAGCCCGGAAAAAATGATCTTGAAAAAATAGGAACCGTTGCAAAACTGGTGAAACTGATTAAAATGCCGGATGGTGGAACAACCATCATCATCCAGGGCAGAAAAAGATTTAAAATAGAAGAGATCACTTCTGATGATCCGTATTTTAAAGCGAAGATCAGTTTATTACAGGAAGATAACCTGGAAGGTGATGATGATTTCAATGCTCTTGTAGGAAGTATAAAAGATCTAGCGGGACAGATCGTTGGACTTTCACCGAATCTGCCAAGTGAAGCTGCCATCATTCTTAAAAATATAGAGAACCCGTCTTTCCTCATTCATTTTGTAAGCAGCAATCTTAATAGTGATCTCAAGCAAAAGCAGCAATTGCTGGAAATGAGCAATATCAAGGAAAGGGCAGAATTGCTGATGAACCTGATGCATACTGAATTACAGTATGCAGAACTGAAAAATAAAGTAACCAATAAAACGCGTGCGGAATTAGACAAACAGCAGCGTGAATATTTTCTGCAGCAGCAGATGAAAGCCATTAAAGATGAACTGGGTGGCGATAATGCGCCTGAGGTAAAAGAAATGCAGCGCAAGGCAGAAGCCAAAAAATGGCCAAAAACCGCACAGGATATGTTTGCAAAAGGAATTGAGAAACTGGAAAGAATGCATCCTTCCACACCTGATTATTCTACGGTTTATAATCACCTCGACCTAATGCTCGAACTTCCGTGGGATGAATACACAGAAGATAAGTATGATCTGAAAAAAGCGAAGAAGATACTTGACCACGACCATTACGGAATGGAAAAGATCAAGGAAAGAATTTTAGAATACCTGGCAGTACTGAAACTGAAAGGCGATATGAAAAGCCCAATTCTCTGTTTCATCGGCCCCCCGGGAATTGGTAAAACAAGTCTTGGAAAAAGTATTGCGGCAGCCATCAACAGAAAATATGTTCGGGTGAGTCTTGGCGGATTGCACGATGAAAGTGAGATCCGCGGTCACCGTAAAACATACATCGGTGCTATGCCAGGAAGAATCATACAGTCAATCAGAAAGATCAAATCCGGAAACCCCGTTATGATCTTAGATGAAATTGATAAAGTGGGAAATGATCAGCGGGGCGATCCGTCTTCGGCATTGCTGGAGGTACTGGATCCGGAACAAAACAATTCTTTTTACGACAACTACCTGGAACTGGAATATGATCTCAGCAGGGTTTTGTTCATAGCTACAGCCAACAGCTTAAGCAGCATACAACCGGCATTGCGTGACCGACTTGAAATTATAGATCTCAGTGGATACGCGATTGAAGAAAAGATAGAGATCGCCAAACGTCACCTGGTACCTAAGCAGATGCAGATGCATGGATTGAAACCGAATAGTTTCAAAATGAATGATGCGGTTCTGGAAAAGATCATTACAGATTATACCAGGGAAAGCGGTGTACGGGAACTTGACCGGCAGCTTGCCAGTATCATGCGCAACCAGGCGAAAGAAATGGTTTTGAATGGTAAAGTAAAAGCTACCATTACCGCCCACGATGTGGAAAGGATCCTGAACAAACCGAGATACAATAATGAATTGTATAAAACGGCCAATATGCCCGGAGTAGCTGTAGGCCTTGCATGGACCTATGTTGGCGGAGATATTCTTTTTATTGAAGCACAGCTTACAGAAGGAAAAGGTGATTTGAAACTTACGGGAAACCTGGGTAATGTGATGAAGGAAAGTGCCAGTACGGCGTTAACATGGTTACAGGCCAATGCAAAAAAAACCGGAATAGATCCGGCTGTATTTTTAAAACATGCCGCTCATATTCATGTACCGGAAGGTGCTGTTCCTAAAGACGGTCCGAGTGCAGGTATCACCATGATGACTGCCCTGGCAAGTGCATTCACCAGCCGTAAAATAAAATCCCATCTTGCCATGACCGGTGAAATAACCTTACGCGGACAGGTATTACCGGTTGGCGGCATTAAGGAAAAAGTACTTGCCGCAAAAAGATCAGGAATTAAAGAAATCATTCTTTGTTTTCAAAATGAAAAAGATGTGTTAGAAATCAATCCGCAGTTTATCAAAGGAATGAAATTCCATTACGTAAAAAATATGCTGCAGGTGCTGGAACTGGCGCTGATGGAGAAATAATGTACGTTTTTCTTACGTGAATATTTCAGCATGATGATTGTTGGACTATTCAGGTTGAGGGATATTTTAAATTTTATATTTTATATTATCAGATACATCTTATCGTTCTGTGAAATCAAAGTCACTTTCCTGAAAACGCAGGTTGCAATTCATTTAAAATTTATAATTCAA
>JANNZE010000331.1:0-7214 GCA_031410455.1 Chitinophagaceae bacterium
AATTTGCTGGTATAATGCATGTTCAGCAATCCCAATAATGTAGGAGCAAGGTCGATCTGGCTGACCAGCCTTTTTTCTTCTTTTGGCTGAATGAAGGATGGTGCGTAAATAACACAGGGAATATGATAACGGTTGATGGGAAGATCCGTTTTACCTGCACTCCTGGAACAATGATCGGAAACGATCACAAATACGGTATTGCTGAACCAGGGTTTACTTTTTGCCTGCTGTATAAAACGGTGAATGGAATAATCCGTGTATTTCACTGCGCCTTCTATAGAATGAGAGGAAGGCGGAATATCAATCCTACCTTCCGGGTATGTATAGGGCCGGTGATTACTCACCGTCATGATATGATTGAAAAATAATTTACCGGAATTGTAGGTTTTGTCACATTCCTGCAGGGCCACATCAAATGCATCTTCATCCGCAACACCCCAAACTGTTTTATGATGGATCATTTTTTCAGGAATATCTTTTTGATCCACCACTTTATAGCCGTTATTGGAAAAATAATATTTCATGTTGTCGAAGAAACTATTGCCACCATAAATGTATTTAACATCATATCCTTTTTCTTTCAGCACATTTCCTATGGTAAATAAATTTTCATTTTCCGGTCTTCGTACAATGGATTGTCCGGGTGTTGGCGGAATGGCCAGCGATAAAGCTTCAAGGCCTCTAACCGTTCTGGTACCGGAAGCATAAAAATTGGAAAAGAAAAGACCTTTATAAGACAGCGAATCCAGGAAAGGTGTGATATTATTCTGATTACCGAAACGTTTTAAATAATCACCGCTAAGGCTTTCCACACTGATAAGAATGATATTCATTTTCTTTTCCGCACTGTCATACTGAACTGTTCTTTCCACACTCAGCGGATCTGCAGTGAACTGTATACCGGGAGCATTCAGCATTTGTTTGAGAATAGCAATATTTTTTTTATCATCATGCACCACATAAAACTTATCATATTCTATTTCATTGTGCCAGTAAGCTGCTCCGAATTCATACGTTCCGTTACCGGCCAGTTCATTCACGAAATTGTTGTTACTGAAATTTTTCAACCGGTTGTTTACAAAAAAATAACCGGCAGCTGTAACAAGGAGAATGGAAAAAAACCATGAAGTACGTTTCAAAAAACGCATACTGGAATACTGTGAGGCAAAAACATACCGGCGGATAATAAAAACCAGCATGGCAGAGAATACAGCTACACCGGCAAGAATTACAGGCACATTATAGGATTCCCAGATATTGCCCAGCACTTCTGTGGTATAGATCAGGTAATCAACAGCAATGAAATTAAATCGCACATTGAATTCTTCCCAGAATGCTATCTCTGAAACACCGGTCATGATCAGTATCACAGCATACAGGGTGAACAGAATAAATAATAACGACCTGGAAAATTTTTTCCGGAACCATGAATCTTTCATGAGCCAGCAATACAATAAAACAGGCACAGCAAAAAATAATCCTACCACCACATCATAAAAAAAACCGATCAGGAAAATTCCCGGGATCGTAAGCAAATGGATTTCCACAGATCTCCAGGAAATGACCAACAGGGAAAGCCGTATTAAAAAATTGATGAACACGACGATGGTGACGGTAAGCGCAACAGGACCGAATCTGTGCGAGTAAAGATTAGTCAGTTTATTCATTATGTATCTGTTAAAACCAGGAGTTTGATTTTTTTCGGGTAGTTCTTCCACCCAATCCCAAAGCACCTAATAATGAACGTACGATGCCGTTTCCTGCAGTTCTCAGCATACTTTTTACTACCGTATTGTTGGCCACTTTTTCAAGAGTGGAGGGTTCTTCTTTTTGTTTTGTGTCTGGCTTTTTTTCTTCGGGAGTTTCTTCTGCAGCAGCTTTTAATTTCTGATTCAGAATTTCATAAGCACTTTCTGCATCCACATCTTTACCATATTTTGTTACCAGTTCAGAAGAAGCATTAATGGCTGAAATTTCACCGGCAGTTAACACATCCATCCGGCTGCGGGGTGAACATAACATCACATGCGCCAGAGGCGTGGGGATTCCTTTTTCATTCAGCATGGTTACCAGAGCTTCGCCAATACCGAGGGAAGTGATGAGATCTTCCGTTTTATAAAATTCCGTTTCGGGATAATTTTCAGAAGTTTGTTTGATCACCTTCCTGTCTGCTGCAGTAAAAGCACGCAAAGCATGCTGAATTTTCAAACCTAACTGCGACAATACGGAAGCGGGAATATCCATCGGGTTCTGTGTACAGAAAAACACACCAACACCTTTGGACCGGATCAATTTGATGATGGTTTCTATCTGTTGCAGTAATTCTTTAGTGGCTTCCTGGAAAACAAGGTGGGCTTCATCTATGAACATCACCAGTTTTGGTTTATCCAGGTCACCTTCTTCCGGCAGTGTGGCATATAATTCTGCCAACATCTGTAACATAAAAGTGGAGAACAATTTTGGTTTATCCTGTATATCTGCTACCCGCAGGATGTTGATCATTCCTCTACCCTCTTTGGAAATACGCATCAGGTCATCCACTTCAAAACTTTTTTCACCAAAGAAGATATCAGCGCCCTGTTGCTGCAACTCTATCACCTTTCGTAAAATAGTGCCGGTTGAAGTGGTGGAAATTTTACCATATAATTTTTCGATCTCCTCTTTTCCTTCATCTGAAATAAACTGCAACACCTTTATAAAATCTTTCAGGTCCAGTAAAGGCAAAGCATTGTCATCACAATATTTGAATATAAGTGCCACCAGGCCACCCTGTGTATCATTCAGGTTGAGGATCTTACTCAGCAGAACAGGTCCGAACTCACTAACGGTAGCTCTTAAGCGAACACCATCCTTTCCGGATAATGATAAAAGTTCTGCAGGAAAGGAAGCCGGTGTATAACTGAGTTTTAATTTATTATACCGCTCTGTAACTTTATCATTCACAGATCCTGCAGCAGCAATACCGCTCAGATCCCCTTTGATGTCCATTAACAATACAGGAACGCTTGCATCGCTCAGGAACTCACTGATCATTTGCAGCGTTTTGGTTTTACCCGTTCCTGTAGCACCGGCGATCAATCCGTGACGGTTCATGGTTTTGAGCGGTAAAAATATTTTTGCTTCGGCTAACACTTCACCATCCAGTACTGCAGCTCCTATCTGAAC
The DNA here is from genome assembly GCA_031410455.1 of Chitinophagaceae bacterium. Taxonomy (GTDB): domain Bacteria; phylum Bacteroidota; class Bacteroidia; order Chitinophagales; family Chitinophagaceae; genus Ferruginibacter. The sequence continues at coordinate 3,166 of JANNZE010000331.1, forward strand.
TGACTCACCTTTGAAGTTATACCCGGCTGTGATTTTCTCTAAAAATTGTGCTTTTTCCATGATTGAAATTTACCGGCGAAAGGTACAACGTGTTAATGAGTTACGTGCAGAATATTGTAAATTTGTAATGTGAGAAAATTGCTGATCCCCATTATATGCATCCTGTTGTTATGCAGTGGCAGCGTAATGTTCACCGCTCCTGAAAAAAAAGCAATGGCAGCTTTGGGAAAACGATTATTCAGTGAAAAGATATTATCAAAAGATTCTTCCGTAAGCTGCGCCAGTTGTCATCTTCCCTCCCATGCATTTGCAGACACGGTAGCCTTTTCAAAAGGGATTGAAGGAAAACTCACTAAGAGAAATACGCCTTCGGTACTGAACATGAAAAATCGTCCCTATTATTTTTGGGATGGCCGGGCACCTTCACTGGAAAAGCAATCGCTGATGCCGATTGAAAATCCTGATGAAATGGGTTTGCCGGTTTCAGAAGCAGTTAAAAGATTAAATGCTAACCTTGAATATGTGAATGATTTCAAAAAGATATTTCACAAAAAACCAGATGCCGCTTCCCTGGCAGCCGCATTTGCCGCATATGAAAATACACTGGAAACGGTGGACAGTAAGTTTGATGACTGGAGCAATAACCTTGGTAAACTCACAGAGGAAGAAGAAAGAGGACGTGTATTATTCATTGGCAAAGCGAAATGCTTCGATTGCCATTCTATGGAAGATTTTACCGATGATGATTTTAAAAACATCGGTTTATATGATGGAAAGGAATTAAATGATGCAGGGAAATATTTACTCAGCGGCAATAAAAATGACCTGGGAAAATTCAAAACCCCCGGACTCCGTAATGTGGCTATTACTGGTCCTTATATGCACAACGGCATGTTCAAAACGCTCGACCAGGTACTGGCCTATTATAATATGCCGGAACATTTTGTGGATGAACCGCTGAATATAGATGCTTCTCTCAAAAAAGGACTTGGATTATCGCCGCAGGAAAAAAAAGACATCATAGCTTTTTTACGTACGCTCACTGACAAACAATTCGTTAACAGATAGCTTAACAAAAAATTAGGCATTATATTCGCAGTGTATATGAACGATTTAACTTCTTTTGGGTCAAACAAATAAAATCATGGAAACAGCAAAACCGAAAATATTACTTTGTGAAGATGATACAAACCTGGGAATGGTTTTGAAAAATTATCTTGAATTAAATGATTATGATGTGATACTGGAAAGAGACGGCCGTTTAGGTCTGGCTGCATTTCAGCGGGAACGTTTTGATATCTGCCTGCTGGATGTTATGATGCCTAATATGGATGGCTTTACAGTGGCTGAAGAAATCAGGGATATCAATCCTGATGTTCCTTTATTTTTCCTGAGTGCCAAAACCATGAAGGATGATATCATACAGGGATACAAACTGGGTGCAGATGATTATATCACAAAGCCATTTGACAGTGAAGTACTACTTCATAAGATAAAAGCCATTTTAAAAAGAAACGAAGAAATGCACCGCGAAGAAGCGAATGCAGAATTCGATCTTGGAAAATATCATTTCAATCCGCGTTTAAGAGAATTAACGGTAAACGGAAAAGTTCAGACGCTTTCTCCTAAAGAAAATGAACTGCTCAAAATGCTGTCTGAATATAAAAACGACCTTCTTCCAAGAGAAGCGGCTTTAAAAAAGATCTGGGGAAGTGATACCTATTTCAACGGAAGAAGTATGGATGTTTACATTGCCAAACTTCGCAAATATCTAAAGGAAGATCCTAAACTGGAGATCGTAAATATTCACGGAAACGGATTCCGTTTAGTTGAATCAGAATAAATTATTCCGAAAATAAACCATGTTGAGTGCTGCCTTTCGGCGGCACTTTTCCTATGTGCCTGTATGCTTTTTCAGTAGCTTCTCTTCCTCTTGCCGTTCGCATGATAAAACCTTCCTGTATCAGAAATGGTTCATATACTTCTTCCAGTGTTCCGGGTTCTTCTCCCACTGCAGTGGCGATGGTAGTAATGCCAACCGGCCCTCCTTTGAATTTTTCAATGATCACCGACAATATCCTGTTGTCCATATCATCCAGGCCATGAGCATCCACATTCAATGCTTTCAGGGCATGTTCTGTTATAGCCATATCAATCACTCCATTACCCAGCACCTGAGCAAAATCCCGAACGCGGCGCAATAAGCCGTTGGCGATCCTTGGTGTTCCGCGGCTTCTTTTGGAAATTTCCGCTGCCGCATCGCTGGTGATCTTTGTTTTGAGGATGGTGCAACTCCGGGTGATGATATTTTTCAGCGTATTGCTGTTGTAATATTCCAGCCTAGATTTGATGCCAAAACGGGATAATAAAGGTGCCGTTAATAAACCGCTTCTGGTAGTTGCACCTATCAGTGTAAAGGGATTCAGTGAAAGCTGTACACTTCTTGCATTTGGCCCGCTGTCAATCATTATATCAATCCGGTAATCTTCCATAGCAGCATACAGGTATTCTTCCACCACATTGCTCAAACGGTGAATTTCATCAATGAATAAAACATCATTGGGTTCAAGACTGGTCAGTAAGCCGGCAAGGTCTCCCGGTTTTTCTATTACAGGCCCCGAAGTTTCTTTGATCTGCACGCCCATTTCATTGGCAACAATCCGGGAGAGTGTGGTTTTACCCAACCCCGGCGGGCCATGAAATAAAATATGATCCAGGGCCTCGCCTCTTAATTTGGAGGCTTTTATGAAAATGGATAAATTCTCAATGATCTGCTCCTGGCCGCTGAAATCATCAATCAGTGCAGGACGTATATTATTTTCAAATTCTTTGTCGGCCGGCTGTAAAGAATCTTTATTGCTATTGAGATTGGGATTGCTCATTATTATTATCTGATTTGTAAATCTACTTCATAAAACTGAGGCTGTAAACTTAACGCTGATAATACCCGATCTTTAGGGTCAAATATCCATTTACAACATCATATCACCACTAATCATAACGCGGTATGCAAACAGGAAGATGCGTTTTAAATTAGCATATGTTCAATAATATTTCCAGGTACTGGTGGTGTCAGATAACAGGCTGGAGCCTGGTGATTGCCATCAATATATTTTTTATCATCACCTTTGACAAACTGACTTTTGTATATATATCCAGCTTAATCAGTACTTGTGTAGCGGGATTAGTGTTAACTCATATAATGAGGCTGAACATTCATTACCTCAAAATCCTGTCTAAGCCGTTCAATGTCCAGGTAAAATACTTCCTGGCGCTGACTATTTTATTTGCGATTTTTGTAGGGGTATGTTCAGAAGGTATAGATCATATAATTGGTTATGATCCTCCAAGGCTGCATAAATTCACCAAAACAAAAAGATTGTTTCTCAGCAGTTTCAATTCCCTGTGGATCGTATTGATCTGGAACCTGATTTATTTCATTTATCATTACGTGGAGAGCAACAGAAAACAGCAACTGGATACTTTCCGGCTGGAGGCCATGGTGAAATCACTGGAATTGAAAACCATCAAAGCACATATCAACCCTCATTTTATTTTCAATGCACTGAACAGTATCAGGGCACTGGTAGATGAAAATCCTGCCAGGGCAAGAAAGGCCATTACGGAATTAAGCAATATTCTCAGAAGCAGTATGCAGGCAGAAAAACTGGAAACGGTACCGCTGAAACAGGAACTGGATATTGTAAATGATTACCTGGCACTGGAGCAAATGCGTTTTGAAGAAAGGCTGAAAATTGAACTGGATATTGTGGAAGAAACTTTATCGCAACCCATTCCTCCTATGATGCTGCAAACACTTGTGGAAAATGCGATCAAACATGGTATCAGTAAAGATATAAACGGGGGTATTATAAAAATTATCTCCGCTTATAAAAATGAAAAATTTGAATTAACTGTACAGAATAGTGGTAAACTGAACGGATCGCTTAGTAAAAATTCAGAAGGTTTTGGAATAAAAAGTACACAGGACAGATTAAATTTATTGTACCAGGGAAAAGCAGATTTTTCAATTTACGATGTAGAACCGG
>JANNZE010000332.1:0-3522 GCA_031410455.1 Chitinophagaceae bacterium
GACCAGCTGGCCTATTCCATTACCGCTTTTGCGCTGGCAGGAAGTATTGCCAGTTTTCTTATTTATAATTTTTCTCCTGCCAAAATATTTATGGGAGATACCGGCTCACTTCTTATCGGTTTATTGAATTCAGTACTGGTGATCAAATTCATAAGTGTGGCACCTACACATGCTGCTTTTCCGGTTACTGCTGCACCGGCCATTGGTTTTGCCATTCTGATGGTACCTTTAATGGATACACTCCGTGTTTTTGGAATGCGTCTGCTCGACAGGCGTTCGCCGTTCAGCCCCGACAGAAATCATATTCATCATTTTATGCTCGACCTGGGTATGTCGCACAGCAGTATCACATTGATCTGCGTGAGCAGCAATATTCTTTTTATAGGGCTTGCATGGATGTTGCGTGATCTGAATACTACTTTACTTATTGGGATTCTGCTGGGTGCCGGCTTATCACTGACCGCAGTGGTTTATTTTCTCCGGCAAAAAATAAAATCGCACCGAACGGATACCAAAGAAAACTCCATGATGAAAACAGCCAAAATGTTTTCATTTGCATCCGATACCGTGGAAGCAGATTAGTTTTCTCCGGAATTCGTTTTATACTCTCCTTTTTTTTAGATTTGTGGCCATTTAAAAAATGTTATGTCAGACGATCTTAATTCGATATCAGCAGACACTTCCAATTCAATGACCAAGGCTATCGCACACCTGGAGGCGGAGCTGGTAAAAATCAGAGCCGGAAAAGCAAACCCGAATATGCTGGACGGCATCATGGCTGATTATTATGGAAACCCTACGCCGGTAAACCAGGTGGCGAATGTAATGGCTATTGATGCCAGGACCATCACTGTTCAGCCGTGGGAAAAAAATATGCTGCAAACAATCGAGCGTGCCATCATTGCTGCCAACATCGGCATCAACCCCCAGAACGATGGGATCCAGATCCGTTTATTTCTTCCGCCTCTAACAGAAGAAAGGAGAAGAGAACTGGTGAAAAGATGCAATGTTGAAGGTGAAAATGCGAAGATCTCCATCAGGAATATCCGCCGGGATGCTATTGAGGGAATCAAAAAATTACAGAAAGACGGCGTAAGTGAAGATGCCTGCAAAGATGCAGAGAAAGAAACACAGGACATTACCGATAAGTTCATTTCCCTGGTTGACAAACACCTTGCAGCAAAAGAGAAAGAGATCATGTCGGTATAATTGCTAAAATATTCAACATGCAATCTTCCCGCGAAGCATGGTTTTTAATGCTTTCCATTCCTATTTATGCGGTGCTGATCGGCACTGAGATCCTGTTCAGCAACTGGCATGGAAAAAAATTCTATTCGTGGAAATCCGTATTACAGAATGTATACCTCACTTTACTGAATGCCGGCCTCGACCTGTTGATGCGGGTTGCTTTTTATGTGGCCGTTCTGATGTGGTGTTACGATCACCGTTTTACAGAAATCAGTAATCCCTGGATATACTGGCCATTGCTTTTCATACTGGAAGACCTGGCTTTTTATGCAGAACACCGGATTGACCATTCGAGCCGTTTATTCTGGGCAGTGCATGTTACACATCATTCGAGTGAAGAATTCAACCTCACTACCGGATTCCGTTCTTCCGTTTTTCAGCCGGTGTACCGCTTTATTTATTTTATTCCGATCGTATTACTGGGCTTTCATCCGATGGATATTGTTTTCATGTATTCTCTTACGCAAACGTATGGCATACTCGTTCATACACAATATATCCGCAGAATGCCGAAATGGTTTGAAACCGTTTTTGTTTCCCCTGCACATCACCGCGTACACCATGCTTCCAACATCCGGTATCTCGATAAAAACATGGGCATGTGCCTGATCATCTGGGATAAAATGTTCGGCACTTTCCAGGATGAACTGGATGAAGAAAAAGTGGTGTACGGGCTCACCAAACCTGTAGAATCCCGGCATCCTTTTCACATCATTTTTCATGAATGGAAAAGCATAGGAAAGGATGTAAGTAAAAAACTTCCTTTAGGTACGCGACTCAAATATATTTTTATGCCTCCGGGATGGAGCCACGACGGCAGTTCCAAAACCGCCGAACAATTAAGAAAGGAATTGCTATAAGCTTTAACTGATTTCCCATGCAAATTTTTCCCGTTACCGATGATGCCGGCGCTGCAGCTTTTTTACAGGTCCCTGTGGAATTATATATGGATGATAAAAACTGGATCCGTCCACTCGATAAAGATGTATCAGAAGTTTTTGATCCGAAAAAAAATAAATCATTCCGTACAGGTGAAGTTCAACGCTGGATCCTGAAAAATGAAGATGGAAAACTCATAGGAAGAATCGCCGCTTTCACCAATAAAAAATATAAAAACAAAAACGATACATTTCAGGTGGGAGGAATGGGATTTTTTGAATGTATCAATGATCAGCAGGCTGCAGATCTGCTTTTGGATAACGCACGCCTCTGGCTGCTGCAAAGAAATATGCAGGCCATGGATGGTCCCATCAATTTCGGAGAGCGTGACAAATGGTGGGGACTGGTAACAGAGGGTTATCACCAGCCTTTGTATTGTATGAATTACAACAAACCTTTTTACAAAGAACTTCTGGAAAACTACGGTTTCCGGCCTTTCTATTCGCAAGTCTGTTTATCCATGAATCCAAAAGAACCTTTTCCAAAAAAGATATGGGAAAGGCATGATCAGATTGCAAAAGATCCTGATTTTCATGCAGAACATATCAGTAAAAAACAACTGGACAAATATGCTGCTGATTTTACCATGGTTTACAATAAAGCCTGGGCAGGGCATGGCGGATTGAAACAACTGAATGTGGAACAGGTCAAGATCATGTTCCGGCAAATGAAACCGGTGATGGATGAAAAAATCATTTGGTTCGTATACTATAAAAATGAACCGGTGGCTTTGTTTGTAAATATTCCCGATCTCAATCAATGGTTCAAATACCTGGATGGAAAATTCGGACTGCTGCAAAAATTAAAATTTCTCTGGCTGAAACAATTCAAAGCGAATAATAAATTCACGGGATTGGTTTTTGGTGTGGTTCCGGAATGGCAGGGTAAAGGTGTGGATGCTTACCTGATCGGCGAAGCAGGTAAAATTATACAGTCAGATGCAGTGCCTTATACATCTTATGAAATGCAATGGATCGGCGATTTCAATCCTAAAATGATCAATATTGCCAAAGGGCTGGGCGATGTGTATGAAAGCAGGAAGCTGGTAACCTATCGTTATTTATTCGATCGAATGGCTGCATTTGAGCGCCATCCGCAGTTAAATTGATTTCTCTTTTCCCACAGAACAAATTAGCTTTGTGAAGTAATATTTTCATTCATTCCGGATGAATATCTGAAGCGTTGTTGAATTGTAAGTATGGAAAAATTTGTTGTTTCAGCCCGAAAATACAGGCCACAAAATTTCAGCACTGTTGTAGGACAGTCGCACATTACCACTACGCTCAAAAATGCCATCAACAACAACCAGCTGGCCCATGCTTTTTTATTCTGCGG
>JANNZE010000333.1:0-6064 GCA_031410455.1 Chitinophagaceae bacterium
AATTGGGAAGAAAATTATTTTACGATCCCATTTTATCTGCCGACAGCAGCATCAGTTGTGGAACCTGTCACCAGCAATTTGCCGCATTTGCTCATATAGATCATACATTAAGCCATGGTATAGGTGGAAGGATCGGAACCAGGAATGTCCCTTCGCTTCAGAACCTCATCTGGAGCAGTTCTTTTATGTGGGATGGTGGCGTTAATCACCTGGAAGTACAACTGCTTGCGCCTATCACCAATGAAAATGAAATGGGATCGAAATTGCCCGATGTAATTTCCAGGATAAGATCAGATGAAAATTATAAAAAATATTTTCAGGCTGCATTCAGGGATACAATGGCAACTACAACCGGTATCATGAAAGCACTGGCACAATTCACTGGTTTGATGATAAGTGCCAACAGCAGGTATGATGCGTATATTTCAGGAAAAGAAAAATTCACAGATGCAGAGAAGAACGGGATGAAAATATTTACAGCAAAATGCGGTAGTTGTCATCCGGCACCATTGTTTACCGATAATGCTTTTCATAACAATGGGATTGCATTTGATTCAGCATTGCATGACTACGGCAGAAAACACATTACACAACTGGAGGAAGACAATCATAAATTTAAAGTACCTTCTCTGAGAAACGTGGCGGTTACCTTTCCTTATATGCACGACGGAAGGTTCCATCGTTTGAAAGAAGTGCTGGATCATTATTCAAATCCCAATAATCTTCCTGCAGATGCTGCACTATCAAAAAGTGCTTCCATGAATGATAAAGAAAAAAAGGACATCATTGCTTTTTTACTGACGCTTACTGACGTTCAGTTTCTGAATGATAAACGTTTTTCAGATCCGAATCAACCCTGAGTATTTAAAAAGGAAGGAATCACCTTTTCGACCAGTTCTCCTTTTTGCAACAGATGTGTTTTCCAGTTTAATTTCCGGGCCGTTTCAATATTGTTATATGAATCGTCTATAAAAAATGTTTCTTCTGCTTTGATGGCAGCATCGCTGCAAACAAAATCAAAAATATCATCATTGGGTTTTCTGAAACCGACCAGGTGAGAATAATAGGCTTTCGTAAAATAGGAATCCATGGAACGTTTATAGGTTAATTCAAACATTTTACTGAAAGCTGCATGATGAATCGCATTGGTATTACTTAGCAGAAATATTTTATATGAGCCGGAGAGTTGTTCGATATAATTAAAACTTTTTGTTCTGAATTCCAGTAACATGGCATTCCAGGCATTGATGATCTGCTCTGTTGTGGCTTCTTTATTTATGCTCTGCATTTTTGTATAAAAATCTTTGTTGGATACTTTACCGGTTTCCAGGTTTTCAAACAATTCGTCGGCGGCATATTGAGAATACATTTTTGTAAAAGTGTTGTATCCTAATTTTTCAAATGCAGCAGCGGTGATATGATAATCAATATCAATCAGTACACCACCTAAGTCCAGTACAATATTTTTGATCTGCATATTTTGATTGAGATTTATTCTGGTAAAATAGCGGCCACAAAAATATAGGATTGAAATGAATAACCCTCGAGGTTGGAACCTGGAAGGTTGCAACCTAACAGGTTGGGACCTGGAAGGTTATAACATCTGCTCAACAATGTGCTACCGTACAAGTGACACAACGATGACTGATTGAAACACCAAAGCTGGTAATACAAAAATATACTCCTCCATGATCCAGAGGTCGTTTTTTGATGATCCCGCCTTTTATATCTTTTACACTGTTCATAACAAGAAATGTTATGGGAGCAATTTTTAAATACAAAGAATACACAAAGCAAAGCCTTACAGAGGTCACAAATTGTTCTTTCAAATATGCATACTACAACCATCCATAACGTTCCACTAATTTATCTTTCTGGCTTCTGGCAACAGGAATTTGCATCCCGTTATTCATGACGACATACATATTATCACCTCTGAAAAATTGTTTAACATGATTAAGATTTATGATGAACTGGCGGTGAACTCTTAAAAAATGCTGTTGTTCGAGCACATCCTGCACATCTTTCAATGTTTTAGAAATAATGTGTTGTTGTTTATCCAGCAAAATTAATTTGGTATAATTATTACTGGCTTCTGCAAAAAGGATATCATTTATTTCTATGAAGCTGACACCATTATTTCCCGGAATAGCAATTTTAGAAATATTGGCAACTTTTATTTCCTTTTGTAAATTTTCCAACTGATGATCTGAAACTTTTGTATTACTTATAGCTTTATTTACGGATTCAATTAATTCGGTCAAATCAAAAGGTTTCACTAAATAATCTAAAGCACTAAAACGAAAGGCCTTGATTGCAAATTGGTTATATGCTGTTACAAAAATAATATTAAAATTGACCGGCATCAGTTTTTCAAGTAATTCAAATCCATTCATCACCGGCATTTCAATATCCAGAAAAATTAATTGTGGATTATAAATATCTATTTCATTTAATGCCTGTGTGCTGCTGCGAAAAGTAGCCACCACTTCTACCTGCGGACAATGCTGCTTCAATTCGAACTTGAGAAGATTGATGCAATCTTGTTCATCATCAATAATGATAGTTCTGATTTTTATCATTCGAATGGAATTTTAATAGTTACCAATGTTCCGGCAATTTCACCTGACTCATTTACTATATCATCAGTCGTAACGCTGGCGCCTGTTTTATATACCTTATTGATTAATTCTAACCTTTCAGAAGTAACTTTTGTACCGTATGATGTGTGTTTCCCCGCAGGATGGCTTATTAAAGCTGCAGATTTTCTTCCTACACCATTGTCCTGTATAGAAATTACAAGAACTGGTTCATCAGGCATAACAACTATGCTAACATCTATCTTACCTCCCTCTTCTTTGTGCATCAACCCATGCCAGATCGCATTCTCTACATAAGGCTGCAATAACATAGGTGGAATTTCTATAAAATTGCTATCCACATTTTCATCCACTACAATATGGTATTGAAGTTTATCTTTAAAACGCATTGCCTCCATCTGAATATAAAGATCAAGCGATTCTAATTCTGCTTGTAATGTAACCGATTCACGTCGCGAATTTTCCAAAGCCATACGTATGAGTTTGGAAAACTTAGTCAGATAAGCTACGGCCGAAACCGTATCATTCTGTGTTGTATATAATTTGATGGAATTTAAACAATTAAATATAAAATGCGGGTTCATCTGACTTCGCAATGCCGACATAGACACTTCTGCCAGACTGCGTTGAAACTCGGCTTCTTTTTGTTGTTGCTGTGCTTTTTCTTTTTCCAGATCTGCTTTAAGTTGCGATTGTTTATGGCGGATCCGATTTAAAAAAAGTAAACCTCCAAATAGTAATAAAAAAAAACCACCCGCAACATACAATAACTGTTGCCTGTGTTCCAGTTTGTTCAGATTATTTTCCTGCGACAAGGCGTTTACCTGTGCTGACTTTAATTGTTTTTCTTTTTGTGAAATAGCCAGTTGTTTTTCCTGTTCACTTTTCTGCAATTGTTCATTTTGTAATTCTGCCTGGGTTTTTAAAAAAGCAAGGTGCTGTAAATCTTTTTCTTTATTGGATAGTTCAAGCTGTTGCTGGCTTAACTGTAATTTGTTACTCTGTAAAATAAGATTTTGTGATTGCTGCTTATTTAATATTTCCTGCTGAAATAACTGGGTCTCAGTAATTTTCTTTTGCATATTCAGAGAATCCTCTTTTTTATTGAATTCGTACTGAATTTCCAGTCTGTTTATTTTTTGTTTTGTCTTGTCATTAGAAATCTGATCTTTTATTTTTATATAATTATTAAAAGCATGAAAAGCATTTATATAATCATTATTTTTTTGATAAGTAATTGTAAGATTATCCCAAATAATTTTTTGGTATTCTAAGTGGTTTATAGCTTTAGCTAATGCCAGATCTTCCATAAATTTATTGACGGCAATTTTATACCGGTTAACCGGATCAGAACCCAAAAGAATCAAAATACTATCGGGAGCATCTCTGTAAACTTCTGCTATATTGTTTTGTACTACACAAAGTGTATTACTGTCTGGCAGTTCTTTACAATACGCAAGCGCTTTTTGATAATATTCCATTGCAGGAATATATTTTTCCATAAAATGATAAGACACTCCGATATCTGTATAAGTATTGGCTAATGCAGCTTTATTTTCAGTCTTTTGCCTCATGTCTAATATCTTCAATTGATAGGTCAGCGCTTTACTATAATCTCCTTTCTGTGTGTAGATGATTGCAATGCTACTGAGTAAACTGGAGAGCCTGTCACCTTTTTCATTCACCTCTTCAAAAATGATTTTGGCTTTCTGCAGATACGATAATGCCTTATCCAAATCCCCTTTTAACCGGTATAAATCAGCAAGTGTTTGTTGTGAAGATCCGAGTTCTGTTTTATAGTTTGCTTTTTCTGCAATTCTAATGGCATTAAGGCAATATTCCATAGCACGGGCATGATCACCAGAGGAAGCGTAACAACTGGCCAGCGAGGACAAAATCTTTATTTGACTTCGTAAATTATTAGTTTCGTTAATAATTGAAAACGCTTTTTCCAAATAATTAATCGCCATTGCACTCCCACCTTTTTTTAAATTTAAATTTGCCAGTAAATAATAATTATCTGCAATCTCTTCTTTATTAAAAATTGATTTATTAATCAATAACGCTTTGTCAATGTATTCTTTTGAAGAGTCATAAACTGATAAATTCATGAAAGTTGCTCCCAAAGTGCTGTAAATGTGTGCACTTAGTTTTTTATCTTCCAGCAATTGTATATTTTCCAGTGCCCATCTTCCATACATTAAAGATTGTTTATAAGCACTCAGATTCTGATATGCGTATGAAATATTTTGTAACGTAGAGACTATTAATTGTTGATTTTTTTCTTTTTTAGCTATTGAAAGAATTTGTTCCAAATATTCAATAGACTTATTGTAATCGTAGTTTTTCTGATAATGACATGCAATTTGAGTGAGAGTGCTGATATTATTATTATGTGGTAAAGAACTTAATAAAGAGTCCAGAGGGTTTTGAGCATGTGTTTCATGGAAGCTTATAAAAAAAACTACCAGGTATGTACACAAGAATTTCATGTATTCATCAGCATTTAGTACCTTAAAATAACAATAAATACAACGAGTTTCATTTTTTAATGGGTAAAGAACCGTCTAATCTATTGGGCTAGTTGTTTTGTTGAGGGAAAGTATCTGATATTCACAATGTGCAGACAATGAATTTTTTTTACTCGATAAAACTGTCCTTCACTAAATAGAAGTCACCACTCACAACCTGCAATGCCTATAAAAGCCTGTAAACACATAACTTAGTCTATAGGTAACGATAATTTTGTTTCTGCAGTAAATCCATTTGCCAGAAAACAGGTTATAGTAATCATCAGGACAATTTTTAAACATCAACAAAAAAATCATCATGAAAATTTTATCACACATCGGGGTATTACTAATGTTAGTCATTGTAATCAACACTTCCTGCAAAAAAGATGCATACAACCAACCCAATGCAGCCTGTAGACTCACCCATTCAGAAGATGACCTGCTTGGGTATTCTTTTGATATAGCGTACAATAGTGCAGGAAATCCCTCCTCGTTTAATTTTGCCGGATTTCCTGCCACCATGGAATATGACAACCGTGGAAGGCTTAGTAAAGCAAATTATGGAACTGAAGGTGTACGTTTTGAATTTATATATTCAAATCCAACCTTTTTACCAACAATAAGAAATTACATCCGGCCAGATTTTGGTGGCTTGGTTGGAAAAGACAGTTTTAGCTTCAACATATTAGGTCAGCGAATAAAAATGCTTAGAAGAAACTATCTTTCAGGGCAAACTACTTTGTATAAATATCAATATGACAACAGAGCGAACCTAACAAAAGTGACCATTTCCGATGTTGTAAATGGAATTGAATCCAGCCCAGCTTTAAGATTTGAAGGTTTACGCTACGATAATAAAATAAATTCCCTTTCGGGCAACCAATGGTTAAAATATATACTTGAACTTTCTGAATTTGATGAATATACTTATTTACAGTTTAGTGTAAACAA
>JANNZE010000334.1:0-2130 GCA_031410455.1 Chitinophagaceae bacterium
GGGTTCCGGCAAGATCCAGTTTTATATCAAACAGGATGATATCTGTACAGGCGAGGATAAAACCATGTACCAGACGGTATGGAAAAAATTATTGGATATCGGCGATATCGTGGGCATCAAAGGTTATGTGTTCACCACCAAAACAGGAGAGACATCTGTGCATGTGAGAGAATTTACTTTACTCACAAAATCATTGCGTCCCTTACCGATCGTGAAGGAAAAAGACGGTGAAGCGTTTGATGAAGTAACAGATCCTGAATTCCGTTATCGTCAGCGTTATGCAGATCTTATTGTAAATCCCAATGTAAAAGAAGTTTTTGTGAAACGCACCAAAATGGTAAATGCCATCCGTGCTTTTCTGAATGAAAGAAATGCTCTGGAAGTGGATACGCCTGTATTACAAAGTATACCGGGTGGTGCTGCTGCACGTCCTTTTACAACACATCACAATGCACTTGATGTTCCGATGTATATGCGTGTCGCCAATGAACTGTATTTGAAAAGACTCATCGTTGGTGGATTCGAATGGGTGTATGAATTCAGCCGCAACTTCAGGAATGAAGGAATGGACCGTACGCACAATCCGGAATTTACCATTCTCGAATTTTATACGGCATACAAAGATTATGAATGGATGATGGATACCACAGAACAGTTATTGGAACATGCTGCAGTAGCCACCAATGGATCTGCCATCACACACGTGGATGATAAAGAGATCAGTTTTAAAGCACCATTCAGAAGAATCACGATGTATGATGCTATTAAGGAATACACCGGTTTCGACATCAGTGAAATGAATGAAGATGGCATAAGAGAAGTCTGTACAAAACTGAACATTCATGCAGATGTGAAATGGGGAAAAGGAAAACTGATCGACGAAATATTCGGTGCTACATGCGAAGCGAATTTTATTCAGCCCACCTTCATCACAGACTACCCGGTTGAAATGAGCCCGCTAACCAAGAAACACAGAAGCAAACCCGGTTTGGTGGAAAGGTTTGAGCTGATCATAAACGGAAAAGAAATTGCGAATGCATACAGTGAGCTGAATGATCCGATAGAGCAAAGAGAACGTTTTGAAGAGCAGGTGAAACTCATGGAACGTGGTGATGATGAAGCGATGTTCATTGATCATGATTTTTTACGTGCATTGGAATATGGTATGCCACCTACGAGTGGTATCGGTTTTGGAATTGACAGGTTGTGTATGTTGCTTACAGGGCAGCATTCTATACAGGATGTGCTGTTATTCCCGATGATGCGCCCGGAAAAATTTTCTTAAAACACCATTCATCATTTTGAAAGTAAGGTGTTTTCCAAAACATGTATTTTACGTGATAAATAATTTTTAAGATATGCTTCTTATTAAAAGATTAACTGCGGTTGTATTATTATGTACAACCGTTTTTCATTTGCAGGCGCAGGTAAAGCCGCTTACCGATGATCAGTATTTCAAAAATAATTTCAAGGGAATTGTCCAGGGCCTTCCTCAGGTGAACCGGTGGACAGACGGTAGTCATTTCCTGTTGATCAGGGATGGTAAAACTTATTTGGTAGATGCTAAAACAGGCACAGAGATTGAAACAACTTCTGACAAGATGCCTCAACTGGCTGTTGTTCCATATGCATTGATTTCTAAAAACGAGATCGTGTTCAAAAACGGCGGAACAGAAACAATTCTTACTACAGACAGCGTTGCAGGAAAAAAATACAACGCGTTATTAAGTCCGGATAATAATTTTATTGCCTACACCCTCAATAATGATTTGTATACAGTGGATGTGCGTACTAAAAATACAGTTCGCCTTACCAATGATGGAAGCGAAACGATCCTGAATGGTTACGCCAGTTGGGTGTACACAGAAGAGATCCTCGGACGCCGTTCGGCCTACCGCTCTTTCTGGTGGAGCCCAGATAGTAAGCACATTGCATTCTTCAGAACAGACGATTCGCCGATCCCGGTTTATACCATCACTGATGGAACCGGCTTGCACGGATATGTTGAAAAAGAGCGCTATCCTAAAGTTGGCGATCCTAATCCAACGGTAAAGATTGGTATTGTAGCGCCTGGTGGCGGCAATATCGTGTGGGCCGATTTCAATGAAAAAAATGATCAATATTTTGGTG
>JANNZE010000335.1:0-1828 GCA_031410455.1 Chitinophagaceae bacterium
GGCCTATGGATCAGAACGTACAGACTAAAAATCCGAATGCCATCAAAATAAGCAGGGATGAATTGCTGACAGGGTATGGACTGGTCAGGGCGATCCCGGGCCCGGTATTTTCCGTGGCATCTTTTACGGGGGGAATCATTATGAAAGAGGAGGGTAAAGACAGGCAGCTTTTAGGTTGTTTCGTAGGATCGATAGCCATTTTTTTACCGAGTGCCTTATTGGTTTTATTCTTTTTTCCCGTCTGGCAATACCTTAAAAAATTCGTGGTGGTGTATCGTGCCCTCGAAGGGATCAATGCGGTGGTGGTAGGTTTTATGTGGGCAGCGGCTTTATATCTTTTAAAAGATGTACACCTTTCCTACAACATCAGCAGCCTGTTTCATATTCTCATCATACCCATCACTTTTGTGGTTTTGCGTTTTACCAGGATCCCGGCGCCGGTACTGGTATTAGCCTGTTTATTGCTGGGATGGATTCTCCCTTGAGTTGCGGTAATAACCTTTGATCTCAATTTCATTTTTCACCACATCGGGTACCAGGTATCGTATGGATTGTCCGGATTTGATCATTTCCCTGATATGCGTGGATGAAATCTGTAACAGGGGAGCATCTGCAACGGAGATGTTTGCATGGATACTGTTGTTGATCTCAAAGCCGGGTCGCTTGTAGATAATGATGGGATAATTTTCAATGATCACGGGGGCATTGTGCCATTTACCGAGGTTCTGAAAACTATCGCTTCCCATAATGATGGAAAACTGTGTGGAAGGATGTTTTTCCTGCAGGTAAGCCAATGTATTAACGGTGTAGGAAGGTTTGGGAAGTTTGAATTCCACATTGCTCACTTTCATGAACTTTTCTCCTTCAATGGCTTCCTGCAGCAGGAAGAAACGGTGATGTTCATTGAGCAGGCCCTGGCTGTTTTTAAAGGGGTTCTGGGGAGACACCACAAACCAAATCTCATCTACGAATTTGTTATTCAGCAGGTGTTGGGCAATAATAAGATGACCGTGATGTACAGGGTTAAAGGAACCAAAATATAAACCAACCATATTATAGATCTTCTACAATTACATGTTCAGCCTCGTTCAAACGTAAACTAAGCCGGTAACCGGCTACGATGATAGAAATAGGATCCTTGAAAGGCGCGATCTTTTCAACGGTTACCGTTTCTCCGGGAATGCAACCCATCTCCATCAGCTTCAGGAAGATCTCATCATTTTTAAATGATTTGATCACCACACTTTTTCCTAACGGGACTTCTGATAATTTCTTTTGCATTTTATTTCCTTCGTACTGTAAAGGTATCGGTAAGCATTTGTTTTCTAATTTCGATTTCAGGAATGAATCAGATTAACTTTCAATTTCATGAGGTAAGCTGTACGTTAAAGCACCGTACTATTTTAAAGCAGCACCTGCTTTCTGTTTTTAAAAAATATGGCCGCACAGTAGACCACGTACAATATATCTTTTGCGCTGATGATTATCTTTTAGCGATCAACAGGAGCAGTCTCCAGCACGATTACTATACCGATATCATCACTTTTGATCTTTCTGAAGGCGAAGCCATCGTTTCCGAAATTTATATCAGTATCGACAGGGTCCGCGAGAATGCAAAGGATTATACTGTTTCTTTCGCCGATGAATTGTTAAGGGTGATCGGCCATGGAGCGCTCCACTTATGTGGCTTTAAGGATAAAAAACATGCAGATATAAAAAACATGCGGTTGGCAGAAGACCATTTTTTGAAATCTTTCCAACGAAAGGTTTCACGTGTCACTGTTTCAAATTGAAACAAACATGTTCCACGTTCCACTGTTTCATTGAG
>JANNZE010000336.1:0-5854 GCA_031410455.1 Chitinophagaceae bacterium
GACGTTTTGTATAAACCAGTTCATCCTGTCTGCCTGCCCTTGTGTAAACTGGATAGTACAACCACCGTTTCCATAATCCATAAAATTGGATATCTGATCAGGAACATCCACCGGAAAACTTCCATTGGAATAAGCAGATAAAGTGTCTGTCTGGCAACTGTTATCAGGCGCAGCACAGGAAGGAGAGGCCAGCACTTCATTATCAGGTGGTGTATCACAAACCCTGTCGCCATTGGTGGTGCAATCCCAGTTAGTACATCCACCTTCAAATGTATGATAGAGGCCGAGGTAATGTCCCATTTCATGTGCTAATAAATTGGCACCCAAACCTGCCACCACTAATCCATCTGTAGCTGAACCATTGGGAGGAAGCGTAGCATAACCACCAACACCGGAACGGATCCATTGACCACACCTGAAAAATGCATAAGCTTCTCCATGAATGTTGCTCACCACCCAAATGTTCACATACCTCACAGGATCCCAGATCACAATATTTTTAAGTTTATCATCTTCATTTTCCATATTCAGGTCATCGCCCCAGAAAGAAGATGTTCTTGTGATACCAGTTGTATTTCCACCTTCCGGATCCTGTTTGGCGAGGCAGAATCTGATCCTCGTATCTGCACCAGGGCTTGCCGTATACGCGCCTGTTTTTCCATAAGCATCGTTCAGTTGATCAATAGCACTGATAACGGTGGCATCTGTAATAGAAAATGGATTCTGGTTTATGATATGAACCACTACTGGCAGCATAATGATGGTGTCAGTAGCATTTCTGGAGGCCATCCGTATGGCATTGTTCATGGCTTTTTCTTTAGCAAGATATGCTGCACTCTTTCTGAATTTATCCTGACGTATATCAAAGCTGCATGTTTGAATAGGAGAATTCTGAACGGAAGACTTTGGTAATACTGAATCCGGAAGAGGCGTTTGTGAATACAGCACATTGTAAAATCCTGCCAGCAATACTGTAAAAAAAACCTGCCTTAATGTATGCATTCAATTAGTTTTTTATGGTGTTTTTACAGGCAAGCCAGACTGTTCTTTATAAATATATAAATTTTATATCATTCTTTTCAGAATTGAAGTGATTATTAAGAGCCAACCCATTTAATTCATACAATAAAAAAAGCGTACAGTGATGTACGCTTAAACTTATATGTGGGTGTAAAATTAGTTTACCGCATCTTTCACTTCTTCACCAACCTTACTTCCTGCTTTCTTTACAGCGCTGGCAGCTTTACTCACGCCTTTTTTGGTGGCATCCCATGCATCTTCAATACCTTCACCCGCTTTATTGAAGAAATTTCCGGAAGTATTTACAGATTCTCCTTCTTCCAGTTTAACCACTTTGTCTTCTTTTTTTACTTCTCCGTTCTTTTTTACAATAACACCATTGCTCAAAGTAACATCATTATCAGATTCCACATAATTGTTATTTCGCCATACCATCACCTTTCCATTTCTATAAGTTACATCACCTTCTGCAGGCACATAAGCTCTTGCGGTAGTGGTGTTATCTGTCATTACATCCGTTGTTGTGGTGGAAGGTGTGGTGGTAACTAAACTGTCAGAATTTGTAGTTACAGTTGTTTCATTTTTATCAGCATTGTTACATGCGGTAAAACATGCGGCTGAAATAGCGATTGCAATAATTTGTTTCATGATTTGTTTTTTAAGTTTTTGATCAAGCATCCATTACAAAATGCTGACCAATTCCAAAAAAATGGTTGATAAAAACGGCGGGCTCTTCATTTTAGTTAAATATTTGTGATTACATCATGATATATAAACCATGCAGCCATAATTAATTATAAATTGTCCGTTCTAAAAAACCAAGCATGATTCGTATACCTGTTCTTATTTTATTAAGTGTAATATTTTTTTCATTCACACCTCCTGAGGATAAAACCACGGTCTCATCTGTTTTAAAAGTGGTAACCGTTTACCGTACCGGAGCTGAAATTGAGCATACCGCAATGGCTTCTTTAAAATCAGGAAATAATGAACTGGTGATAGAAGGAATCAGCAGTTATCTTGATGCGAACAGTATCCAGGTGAATTGCCCGGCAGCGGTCACCATTCTTGGAATGGAATTCAGTAATAATTATTTAGGATCGGAAAATATCAGTCCTGTTGTAAAATCATTAAAGGATTCCATAGAAAAAATAAATGAAAAAATATCCCAGTTCAATATCCTCATCAACACTTATTCTGAATTAAATGAAGTGTTGAGAATGAACCGTGACATCAAAGGTTCTCAGAATGGGATGAGCGTGGCAGAACTTTCAAAACTGATGGAATATTATAAAGACAAATCAGTGGAAGTGCAGACCAGTTTAATGAATTACAGAGATAAGAAATCCAAATTGGATTTGGTGGTGAGAAAACTGAATCTGCAGATTGCCGAAGAACAAAGTAAGAATACCAAAAGCGGAGGACGCATTGTGCTGCAATTATCGGTTGCGATGGCGGGTAGTTATGATTTCAACATTTCCTATATCACCAATAATGCAGGATGGACGCCTTATTATGACATCAAATCAGATAATATCAAAAGCCCGCTTTCTTTTATATATAAAGCCCGCATTTTTCAGACTACCGGAATCGATTGGAAAAAAGTGAAATTATCGCTATCCACTGCCTCACCGAAACAATTCGGAAACGCACCAGTTTTTAAAACATGGTTTTTAGGATATATAGATCCTGTAAGAAGGATGAATGCTGAACTATCTAAATCCAATACGATACCTTCTTATGCGCAGGCACCACGGAACGAGGAATTACAGGAAGTAGTTATTACATCTACTAAGATAAGAGGTCAATCAGGAGATCAGGGCAGGTCTAATGATCCGCTTTATGTAGTGAATGGAAATATTATGAGTAAGTCTGATTATGCTAAGATCAATCAGAATAATATTAAAAATGTAGAAGTACTGAGAGGAGAAGCAGCTACAGCAATGTATGGATCACAGGCAGCCGCAGGCGCCATCATCGTAACGCTTAAAGAAGGATTGCAGGATTACATTTCTGTTACTGATAATGAACTGGATGTTACGTATGATATCAGTCTGCCTTATGATGTTCCTACCAATGGTAAACCCCAGATTGCAACTTTAAAACAGGAATCCATACCTGCCACCTATAAATATTACGCAGTTCCAAAACTGAGCAGAGAGGCTTACCTGGTGGCCGAAATTCCGAACTGGCAGACTTTTAATTTCCTGCCCGGAGAAGCCAATATCATATTTGAAGGAACGTATGTTGGAAAATCTTTTCTCGATCCTTCTGATACCAACGATACACTCAATCTAACTTTGGGAACCGATAAACGTGTGGTGATCAAAAGGGAAAAAATGACGGATTATAGCAGTGTAAAATTCATCGGCAGCAATAAACTGCAGGAAATAATATATGAGATCACGGTGAAAAATAATAAAAACGAACCGATCAATCTCATTCTGAAAGATCAGTACCCGGTGAGTACCAACAAAGAAATAGAAGTGAATGTAACAGAAATATCCAGCGGTATAAACAATGAAGAAATCGGGGTGATCACGTGGCAGATGACTATTCCTTCCGGTAAAGCTGAAAAAAGAAGAATCGGGTACGTTGTTAAACATCCCAAAGGAAAACAGGTTAATATCAATTAATTATACATTTTAAGTACGTAATAGAAAATATCAACATATTATTTGAAAAAATCGTAATTTTCTAATCTAAAACTTTCACAATGAGCATACTTGATAAGCTTTTCCATTCTGATGAAAAGGATAAAAATAAGGATGAATCGAAAAACATTCCTGCAGAAGAAAAAACAAACGATGAGGAAACAGAACCAAATGCCGAAGAGCATCCGCATAAGCATAGTAAATGGCATGATGCTTTGCAACAATGGGCAAACGATAATGAAAAAGATATAGAAGAAGATGATGCAGATCCTTTAAAGAGCGGATTATAAAATAGTTAGATAATCAGGAGAAGACAGATGTACAAGCGTCTGTCTTTTTTTATGAAATACATTTCTCCATCTGCAAACTGTTTGAAATAGCATTACAAATCTTATCTTCCGTTTTTCAAACCATTCTCACTGCTGATTAGTATGAATATTAAAAAAGAATTTGAGATCGCTTGTTACCGGATGTTGAAAAACCGGGGAATTGAGATCAACTGGACAATCAAAAAAGAAGGTTCTTTACTCGCAGAAAAATTCAAACAAGAAAAATTACGACCACGTATTGATCAGACAACGAGGAGAATTGAAGCTATATCTGATGCAACAAATAATTTAGGAAAGCAGCCATTGTGGGGTGGATATAAAAAAGACAATGAAACAAGGCTTCCGGACAGGGTTCGTACACACTGGCTCATGGGGCCACTGTATTCTGAGATCATTCGTGCATTCAAACCGGAAACCGTAGTGGAATTCGGAACTGCATTCGGCGTTTCGGGTATGTACTGGCTGAATGGGCTGGAAGCGAACCAGAAAGGGACATTATACACGTATGAGCCAAATGAAGTATGGGCAAACATTGCAGAAAAAAATCTTAATTCAGTAAGTAAACGATTCATACTTACGCATGGAACTTTTGAAGATCATGCACAGCAGACATTAAAAGATACGAAAGGAATTGACATCGCTTTTATCGATGCCATTCATACACGCGAATTTGTGGAACCCCAGTTGGAAATCGTTCTTAAACATTGTTCCGATCATGCTATTATCATACTGGATGATATCAATTTCTCAAAAGATATGTCTGACCTGTGGGATGAAGTGGCCAGGGATAAGCGTTTTATTGCCACGGCTTCTTTAGGCAATCGCGTAGGTATTGTGGAATACAAACGATAAACAACTAATTTACCAGGAGCCCCGGACATGTCCGGGGTTTTTTTATGTGATGGCCATACATATGCGGTTTACTTTACATTAAAAAATGAAAAAGAATCCAACACTTGTAGAAAAGGCAACAGAGCTCATTCCTGAGTTCAGGCAAATGGATTACCAGATCCATATGAAATTATACATTCATGGAAGATCAGCGAGTACGTATAAAAATTATGTTACACACCTCGCAGCCATCACACTTCACTTTAAAAAATTACCAACTCATTTAACGCAAACGGACATTGAAGATTATTTGTTTTACCTGAAAAATCATCAGCAAACATATTCTTTGAGTTATTTCAAACACACTGTTTATGCACTTCGCCTGATTTTTGAATTATATAATCTGCATCATCTCCATGTGATCCTTCCTTATATCAAAAAGATCACTAAAATGCCGGTGGTATTAAGCAGGAGTGAAGTGTTGTTGATGATCAATACTCCTAAATTATTTTCACACCAGGTTATGATTGCGGTTTTATACAGTTGTGGTCTTCGTTGTTCAGAATTGATCAATCTGCGTACAGAAGACATAGATTTTGAACGTAATGTTTTATATGTTCAGCCGGGAAAAAACAAACGTGACAGGATTTTACCATTAGGAGAAGTGTTACCAAAAATGCTGAAAGAATATATTCACATACACCACCCGGCCAATTTTTTATTCAAAGGTGTGATGAACAGAAAGTATTATAGCAGCGGGAGAAAATTTTCCGGGCGTGCTTTGCAAACGGCAGTTCATAAAGCTTCTAAAATGGCTGGCATAAAAAAACATGTACATGTACATACACTCCGGCACACCTTTGCCACGCATTTACTGGAAGATGGAATTGATATCGGTACCATACAAAAATTTATGGGGCATCATAGTATCAAAACAACACTGATTTATATTCATGTGGCGCAATATGAAAAGAGATCGGATTATAATTTATTTGATCAACTGCAAGGTGTAAGAAAAAA
>JANNZE010000337.1:0-2285 GCA_031410455.1 Chitinophagaceae bacterium
TTTTATTTTCAGTTATTTTTACAATATACAACCTCACAGGTTCAATCTCCATCTATGGACGTACATATTCACGAAAGCTGGAAAAATTTGTTGAAAGATGAGTTCAGTAAAACATATTTTAAACAGATCGTAACTTTCATCAAATCAGAAAAACTCGCAGGTAAGATCATTTACCCGCCGGGAAAATTAATATTCAATGCTTTTGAGTTAACACCTTTTGATGAACTGAAGTTGGTAATACTTGGCCAGGACCCTTACCACGGACAAGGACAGGCCCACGGACTATCTTTTTCCGTACAGTTCCCGGTTAAACCTCCTCCTTCCCTGCTCAATATTTACAAAGAGATCGAATCTGATATCGGTGTAAAAATGGACCGTACCAAAGGAGATCTCTCACATTGGGGAAAACAGGGTGTACTGTTACTGAATACGGTTCTCACTGTACGGGCCAATGAAGCTTTCAGTCATTCAAAATACGGTTGGACCGAATTCACAGATGCAGTGATCGAGAAGATTTCAGAAGAAAAAACCGGAATCGTTTTTTTATTATGGGGAAAAGCAGCCCAGGCCAAACAGGAACTGATAGATGAAACCAAACACAAAGTGCTGAAAGCGGCACACCCTTCGCCGTTCGCTGCGGATAAAGGTTTCTTCGGATGCAAACATTTTTCTAAAACCAACGAATACCTGATGGAACAGGGCAAAAGTCCCATAGATTGGAAAATCAATTAAACTACTCCAATGATCAAAAATATTTTCGGACGCATCTGGGCTTTATGGGGTCTGCTGACTTTCATCATCACCTTTATCATCATATTTCCTTTTTCCATGATTTCCAATCTCATGGAATTTAAAAAGGGACAAATTTATTTCATAGCCGTTTCAAAAATATGGATGAGAACATGGTTGTTCCTCATCGGCTGCCGCCTTATCGTAACAGGAACTGAAAATTTTAAAAAAGATGAGAACTATATTGTGCTGTTCAATCACAATGCTTTTTTAGATGTGCCATTGTCTGCACCATTTGTTCCCGGTGGTAATAAAACAATCGCAAAAGATTCATTCGCAAAATTTCCCATATTCGGATGGTTTTATAAAAGAGGCGCTGTGCTCGTAAACAGGAAAGATGACAAAAGCCGTACTAAAAGTTTTGAAAAAATGATGATGGTTTTGAAACAGGGCATTCATATGTGCATTTACCCGGAAGGAACACGTAACAGAACATCTGAACCTCTTAAAACATTTTATGATGGAGCATTTCGTTTAGCGAAAGCATCCGGGAAACAGATCATTCCCTGCATCATCAAAGGCACAAAAAAAGCAATGCCGATTCACAAATCTTTTTACCTGATACCAACTCCTTTATCTATGGAATTTTTAGCTCCCGTAAACGGCAATGATCTTAACGTTGAGGAATTAAAAAATACAGTATACCAGCAAATGCTGGAAAAATATACCAAATCCTGATATGTATTACCTGTCGTAGAAAAATCTCGTTCTGTTGATCTTCAGGTCTCTTAATAATCCTGATTTAGGACTGATGTTGATGGTGAAGTAACGGTAAATACCAACTGGTGCAATATTGATCGTCATCTGCCAGCAATGCATTTCGCGTGATAAGGAAATAGCAAGCTGGCCCAGGTCCTTATCTGTAATATTATAAACTCCATTGATACCCAGTTTCCATCTTTCTGTAAGACTCACCGATCCATTCCAGTCGATGTTCTGATTTCCTTTTATAAAGGTTCCATTATTTCCCGGCCGCCTGATCCTGTTCAGTAAAAGTGAGTAATTAAAATTGATATCCCATGGAATACTGAAATCTACAAATTCACCGGGGTTGCTTTGCATATATAATTGCTCCTGTTCATATTCATTCAGTAACCTGCCGGAAGGATCCAGCGCCCTTACATTATTGGTATAGCCTGGCGACATCACCGGTGCGCCCGGATTCTTTTTATTACCACCTCTGAAGGAACTTTGCAATGATATTCTTCCGGATGAAAAATTGCCGAGAGAACCGAACCTGTCTTTCCATACAAGCCGGTCAATTCTTCTGCCGTTGGAATCACTCTGGTAAGGATCGATCAATGCATTAGCTGTGATATTGATCTTATTGAATAAATTGGTTCTTGCACTTAATGACAACTGGCTCAGGTTAAGAGAGTCTGCAAAAAAATCATAATTACCAGTCAGTGAAAGTCCATCCAGGAGGTTGATTTTTTTTAAAGCCTGTGCCGTATCTTTCCTGTTCTTCACCTTCATGGATATATTATTATCGATGG
>JANNZE010000338.1:0-4600 GCA_031410455.1 Chitinophagaceae bacterium
TCAACTTTCCATGACGACAGGCCTCGATGATAATGTTTCTGATCCCGATTGTACTTTGCCTTCCTGTCTTCAGTATAAATCAGATGCAGGTGCAAGGTGGGCTTATCATAATGCTGCTTACACATTATTGGACAAAGTAATTGAAAACGCAAGTGGACTTACTTACAATAATTATTTTCAGCAAAAAATCCGGGACAGGATCGGTATGCAGGGGCTGTGGATCAAAACACTGAATTCAAACAATGTTTTTTACAGCAATGCCCGAAGCATGGCCAGGTTTGGTTTGTTGTTGCTGAATAAAGGGAAATGGAATGCAAATCCTATACTGGCCGATGAAAATTATTTCACCCAGCAAATAAATACATCACAGAATCTAAACCTCAGTTATGGTTTTCTTACATGGCTGAATGGAAAAGCCAGCGCTATGTTCCCTGGCACACAAACCGTTTTTCCAGTTTCTCTTATTCCAAATGCGCCCGCAGATATGTATGCAGCATTAGGAAAAAATGATCAGAAAATATATGTTGTTCCCTCACAGAAACTGGTGGTGATAAGAATGGGAAATTCCGCAGGTACAGCACAGTTCGCGGTGTCTGGTTTTGATAATGAATTATGGGCTAAGCTCCGGCAGATTATAGGCTATTGATCTTACTTGACAGGATAGAATTTGAGTGATATTCTAAAAATGAATTGGATATCTCTTCAGTTTTTGAGCATGAACCCGATGGTATGGAATATTTTATGATGGGCAATAGCTGTTTCAATTATCGCTGTAATTTATTATGGAATAAGCATAAACCAGGGATACTGTACGCCGTTTTTTAATGTTAAGAACAGGAAATGACGTGATAATATTTTTATTGGGGCGTTCCCTTCGGGCGGGCTTTCCGCTGCAATCTTTTTTACAGCTCCGCAGATAAAAAAGTATTTCCACTGCAATCCCTAACGCAGAACTTCAGGAACTTATTTTATGCATCTGTTATTTTGATCTTACAAATTATTAGATTACGGTCTAATCCGCAACAAAATGAAATTTAGATTTTATCTCACCGCCTTGATTTTTATGGGAACCGTCGTAACATCTCAGTTCTCCTTTGCACAACAAACCGAATGTTCCGTTGAAACGCCTGCATTAAAAGGGCTTTATTCCGGTGATTGTAAAAATGGATTTGCAAATGGTAAAGGATCTGCCATAGGTAATCATAAATACACCGGAAATTTTAAAAACGGTGTGCCTGATGGAAAAGGAGTATATCATTATGATGACAGCACATTTTATTCAGGAAGTTTCCTTGCAGGTATACGGGAAGGAAAAGGAGAAATGCATTGGCTGAAAAATGGAGCTGATTCTGTTGTAAAAGGATACTGGAGTGCAGATGTTTACCGCGGGAAAAAATACGTCACTTATATTTATAATACATCTCAGTCATTTGATATGATAGAGATATCTCCTTCAGAAAATGCAGGTAACACACTTGCTTTCCAGGTATCTACCAATTCAGGTGCACCTGATGGTTCTTCTACCAGTTTAACGGGTTCAGGTTCCGGTTTCGTACTGGGCGTTTCAAGTATCGTTTCACTGGACCAGTCTTTCATCAGAAGGTTATCAGACTTTGCTTCCGGAAATAAATATTATCTCACTTATCAGATCAATACTTTTCCGGCACACTTAATGATCACCTTTACGAACGGCAGAACTATGGAACTGGAATTGTATAAAGCTGCTAACTGGACGATCCGTCTGTTTGTAAATAAATAACAGTCAGTTGAACGCATAAAAAAAGCAGCCCGGAAGCTGCTTTTAATTTATTATGAATTTGCGTTAATTAACGATCACTTTTGCTGTTGCAATTCTTTTTCCGTTTGTGCCGATCAGCTCCACCATATACACACCGGAACTTAAACCTGATAAATTCACATCCATCTCCTGGTAAGTTCTCGCAATCGTAAATAATTTGCTGAACACTCTTGCTCCTTTACTGTCAAATATATTTACAACCCTTAATTCTGTTGATGTTGGGTCGCTGTAATAACGGATCTGGAAAATACCATTATTCGGATTCGGATAAACAAATAAATTATTGATGGTCTCGGTAGTGATGGTCACAAGGTTTGAAGTGGCTGAACATCCCCTTACATCAGTAACGGTAACACTGTATAAACCATAGCCATCAGGCTTTAAATTATAAATACTACTGTTGGTATTCGGCAATGCTACACCGTCTCTGAACCACTGGTACACATAGGTTCCTGGAGGTGTTGGCGTTGCTACTAACTGGCTTGGTATGCCCGGGGCTATCTGGGAGGCTGAATTCACACCAATTACAACACCCGGCACATCGCTTACAGATAAGTTAACTACATCAGAAATTACATTTCCACATGGCGCTCCGGTTACGATCACCCTGAAAAGATCACCTGACATATTCAGAGTGAGCCCGGTTAATATTAATGTATTGGTGCTTGTGCCGGAATAAATGGTATTGTCTGCAAGACTGATGAATGGTCCGCCTGCGCCGGTCGTACTGATCTGCCATTGATAGGTAAGTGCACTTCCGGTTGCGGCAATAGAGAATTCCATATTCCTGCCGATACAGCCATCACCATTCAACGGCATACGGGTAATCAACACCGGTTCCAGAACGGTAAGTATTGCCGCAGTTGAAGGGGAACCTGCCGGTGTACATGTACTTTTTACAAGCGCTCTGTACCGGTAATTATTCATGGAGGATGACACTGCACTTACAGTTAAAGTTGTGCCTGTTGCACCGGTGATATCTGTATAATTGTTGCCGCCATCTGTACTTCTCTGCCACTGATAAGTTACACCTGCTCCTGTTGCCGCAACACTGAACTGAGCGTTAGTGCCGGGGCATACACTGGCATTTGTTGGGTTAGCGGTAATATTCTGAACAGATGTAAGATTAAGTGTTGCTGCTGCAGAATTAACGCCAGTAGGTCCGCAACTGAAAACAACTGCACGGT
Source organism: Chitinophagaceae bacterium (assembly GCA_031410455.1). Classification (GTDB taxonomy): domain Bacteria; phylum Bacteroidota; class Bacteroidia; order Chitinophagales; family Chitinophagaceae; genus Ferruginibacter. The sequence continues at coordinate 2,986 of JANNZE010000338.1, forward strand.
ACTGGTTATTATTCATGGCAGCAGTTACTGCATTTACAGTTAATGTACTGGCAATTGCACCCGTGATGGTTGACCAGTTTGTACCGCCGTCTGTACTTACCTGCCACTGATAAGAAAGATTGGTACCGGAAGCTGTTACACTGAATGCTGCATTTGATCCGGGACAAACTGTGGTACTGGAAGGCTGCGTGGTTACCAGAGCCGCACTGCTGATAGTTAATATAGCTGCATTGGATGTTATATTACTAGGGCAGGTATTGGTAAGCAACACTCTGTATCTTGTATTGTTCATCGCTGCATTGATGCCTGTTACGGTATAGGAAGATGCATTGGCTCCGTTGATATTGTTCCAGGTAACGCCGCCATCATTACTGATCTGCCACTGATAACCCGGATTTGTTCCGCTTGCGGCAACACTGAAGGTTACATCGCTTCCTGCGCATCCTGTTTGATTGGAAGGCTGTGTGGTGATGGCAACATTGTTACAAACATTGGCCTGTGTGATCATGGTGATAGTGTCTGACACACGTACCTGGTCATTGCTGCTGTTAAACAATGCAGAACGCATTCTTACCAGCGCATTGGTGGTAATATTAATATCATCAATCCACCATCCTGAAGGGTTGGAAGGGCCGGCTGTATTGTTATCAGAAGCAAAACGGAAACGGATCTTCACCGTTTGTCCGGCATAAGAAGAAAGGTCAATTGCTGTTGAGAAAAAGCTGCTAACCGTTCCTGTAAATGCAGGTCTTCCGCTCAAAGCATTGGTGGTGGCAGTACCAAGATTTCCATTGTACCCATTACTCACCATATTAAATCCGAGGTCTACCCAGGTAGATCCATTGTTCGTAGTTATTTCAACAACACCACCATCCCAGTTTTCTTCTGTATTGAATCTGTGCCTGAACGTCATTCTTGGATTGGTGCCGGCTGCGAATGAGATAGGAGATGTCAGTTCCAGTTTCTGATCGGCAGCTGCAGTAAGGTTCTGTACAAAATAAGAATTAGGAGCACTGCTGCTTACCGTTGATGAAACAGTCCACACATTGGCAACTGGTGTTGCCGTAGTAGTCCATGTTGCAGGAATTGTAGTGCCTGTAACTGCGTCATTAAGAAATGTAGTTGGAGCAAAATAAGATCCGGCATTCACATTCACTGTAAAACTGTACACCTGGGAAGTATTGGCTGCCTGTGAAATATTCCAGCTTACCACTCTCGTTGCTGCATCATAGGTTCCACCATTGGTAGCACTTACAAAAGTTACATTGCCCGGCAAAGTATCCCGTAAAGTATAATTGGCAACTGCCAGACATTCTACGGAAACGTTGTTGTTATAAACGATATTGCTTCCTTCAGGAACAGAGGTGATCCCTCCCTGTGTAAGACTTAAATTTACTCCGCCAGAATAATCAGGTACCTGGTCTGCCAGTTCATCCGAAGAACCCTGGGACGCAAATGCACCCATTCCTCTTTTACGGAACGCCTCTTTAATTGAGCAGGAATATAATCCACCATATAATAATCTGTCTGCCTGCAGAATCGCATCCCTGCCGCTGATGAATCCGGGATTGCAGGGTTGTAATTTCATGGCTTCGGTTACAAGTCTCAGAGCAAT
>JANNZE010000339.1:0-5738 GCA_031410455.1 Chitinophagaceae bacterium
ACAGAAACTGATGCTCCTGTTGCTGAACCAGAGATCGTTCCGTCACCGGAAATACTCCATGAATGGGTAACTGTTCCACCTGCAGGTAATACTGTAGATGTATGTTGATTAGTTGAGTTACCACAAACTGCAGCAGGTCCGTCGATAGAACATGTTGGGTTTGCGTTAACTGTTACTTCATACTGGCATGAACTCAAACAGCCGTTACGTGAAATGTTATCCGTAACTGTAAATGTTCCGGCTGCACCAGCTATAACAGTTATGGAAGCACCATTGGTGGCGCCTGCAATTGTTCCGTTACCACTGATTGACCAGCTGTGTGTAACTGTTCCTCCGGCAGGAAGAACTGTTGATGTGAATGTATTGGATGTTGATCCAGCACAAACAGCTTCCGGACCTGCAATAGAACAGGTAGGATTCGGGTTAACCGTTACTGTTTTCTGACATGAACTCAAACAACCGTTACGTGAAATGTTATCCGTTACAGTATATGATCCTGAAGCTCCTGCAATAACAGTAACCATAGCTCCTGTTGCAGAACCTGAGATCGTTCCGTCACCGGAAATACTCCATGAATGTGTAACAGTTCCACCAGCAGGTAATACTGTAGATGTATGTTGATTGGTAGAGTTACCACAAACTGCAGCAGGTCCGTCGATAGAACATGTTGGATTTGCATTAACTGTTACCTGATACTGGCAAGAACTTAAACAGCCGTTACGAGAAATGTTATCCGTAACTGTAAAACTTCCGGCCGCACCGGCTGTAACTGTAACTGATGCGCCATCTGTTGCTCCAACGATTGTTCCGTTGCCACTGATAGACCAGCTATGTGTTACAGTGCCACCAGCAGGAAGAACCGCTGATGTATATATATTACCGGTTGAAGCAGCACATACTGCTTGTATGCCAGTGATTGAACAGGTAGGATTTGGTGACGGCGTAACTGATACACTGCTACGTCCACACTCAAAATTAAATGCTCTGTTACTTACGATCAATGTAACTGTAAATGGATTTCCTGAACCATCTGCATTTACTGTAACGGATTGAACATCCAATGCAGTACCCTGAATGGTTGCTCCACCTGTAACACTCCATTGATATTTAAATGAAGTTGCATCTAATGGGAAAGGATAAGAATATACTAAACCTGTTGCTGAAGCACAAGCTGTAGTTGGTCCTGAAATAGTGAAAGGGCCAGGACATACAGCACCAATCGTTAAACACAATGTGTCGTAACAAACACAACCAAAAGCATCGGTTCTCGAAACAGGGAATTTAATTACATCAAAATTGATTCCTGTTACTGTTACCACTCCGGTTGAAGAATTAAAGGCAAAGTTTGCACCGGGAGCTGAAATAGGAGTTCCCCAAACAACACCAGATGTAGGTGTAAGTTGAATAGTTTGTCCAATTCCTGTAGGGAGCCATTGGTAATTATTAGTACAACCCGGAACAGGATCTAATAACTGTACATTTGGATTGGTTGAAACTCCTGCAACCAGGTCACATACCGCACGAGTGAAAGAACCACTGAATCCAGTACCATCTGTACATGTTCTGTAATCATTTCCGGTGGAATAAGTACCATCCGGTACTAGACTGATATTCGCCGTCTGCCCATCTGCAAATGTTGCACAGACCGTAGCATAAACGGCACCATCAGGAATAATACCTAAAGTAACCGTAAGCGGGTTATTTAAAAGATCTGTACTTGTAGTGGTAGAACCAATCTGAACATGATTCTGATTAAATACCTTAACTGAATAACTGGTAGCTTTAATCAGAGACTGATCTTGTACTACCCAACGACCTGCACTTCCTACAAATTCACCACATATTTCATACTTTCCAGGGCCTGCACATGAATAAGAAGTATCCTGAGGTACGATCAAACAAGTTGAACCACCACAACCATATCTTGATTTATACACAAGATTCATGTTGTTCGGAAATGTTGAACCATCGATCGTCCAAATTGCGAGGTAATAATTAGTTGGTTTAGTAGGATCATCATTAACTGTAATGGTAGACCAGCCATTACCACTTAAACCATAATAAACCGGTGTACCATATATACTTCCCGGTTCTATTTGAGTACCATCTCCTGAAAGTCCGGCAGGTGTACCATCGGCTCCTGGAGGATAAAAAGTACCTGTTGCTGAAATAGGTTGAGCAAATGTTGATCTAACCTGGTAAATAGCCCAGGCTACCTGTTGGTTGGTAACTACCTGAAACTGATAAGTACCCGCCAATGGGCGGATATCAAAATTTAACCATACAATATCTTGTCCTGTTATAGGAGAAGGAACGGTTGCGTTAAAAACATCACCGTCCATGTTATAACCGCCTGAACCACCCACTACGGTAAAATCAGCGGGATCATACGAACCTTTATAGGATTCAAGCCCCGATTCCGTTTCTGCTGAGCTGGCGCATCGCACTATACCTTTTGGTTGAAGACTAGGTGAAGAGAGAACTGTGGGTTCCCAAACAGTTCCGGGTTTTCTCCAGCCATCTCCCGCAAACCACCTGTGCGCTGTGGTTGGGCTTTTTGCCTGAATAGGCGGCGGAGATGGTGCGGAAAGTTCCTGCGAAAAAGAGTCCATTGTTGGCAGCATCATAAACAGGATAAGAAGCATTGAAAGCCCTCTTTTTATTCCTGTTACAGAATTACACCAACACGGAATTTTCAGGTCGCGGAAAAATCGCGAATGCACGAAAAGTTGATTCATAATGTAGGTTTTTGTGTAAAAAAAATTGTTTCCCTTACTGAGATCATGTCCCGGTAAAAGTTGTCAGTCTTTGGGATAACTTTTCACAAATATTGAGGAGGCCTTTCGGATATGTATTGGACAGATAACCTTAATAAAGTTGAGCTAGTGGTAGTAGAGGAAGTGAAATGGTAATAAAATAGAATATAAGGCAGGTATTTCGGCGGATGGGATTAATCTTGGAAAGACAAAGAAACGTTAATTTAGTTAAATAGCAATAAAAAGAAATATAATTTTAGAAATATATAATTTGTAGTACCGCTTTGTTTTAATTATTTGATTTTTAATAATTTATGAACTTAAATAATTTATAATAATTATGAGAATTGCGTAAAATATTTCAAATAAAACTGATGTTTAAACTTTTAAAACTTTTCTATTATAAAATTGAGAACGAATAAATCCAGGTAAAAAAAATAACATTTTAAGGTTAAAGATTCTTTTAAAAGAAATAGTGAAGGTTAAAAAAAACCGTATCCTGCCTGTACATTTGCAGAGATCGTTAAAGGATCGCTTTTTTATACAGATACTGGATTTTATCTTTAATACTTCATTCCCATATAATGAGGAAATTCAGCTAAAAAATTAAATTCGGCAATATCTGAAATTACCTTTAACTCTTCATAAAATAATTACCATAAATTTTTCTTTTATCATATACACTATTTAAACATTATTCATTCAATCGCGCATTCGTTTTACTTTAAGAAATAAATAAAAAAAAACCGCCAGAAGGCGGTTTTTTTTTATAAAGTTCAATAACGGTTAATACATGCCGTAAACATATCCGGCTACAGTTGGGAAGAAGTTATAATCGATCCAGATATAACCCTGATCACCCCAGGCTGAACCCCATGCATTCACTGCTTTGTAAGCTCTTTTCGCATCATCATATCCTACTAGTGTAATTGCATGTGTATACATCATTGATCCGCGTGAATTCCAGATATATCCAGGAGTTGCATTATAGAAGTTGGTATCCATTTGAAAAGTGAAAGACAAAGGATGTTTGTTGGCCAAAGCCGTTTTTACGGCTGTTGCATCCGAAGCCAGGAAATACCTGAAAGTTGCAATTTTATTATTAGCAGCTTCATTTGTCATAGATGAAGTGATAATAGATGCATCACATCCATTCATTACATCATATGGTAAAGTATTCCAGGAACAAACACCTGTATTTTTAATAAAATTGATGGAATTCAAAATAGATGCACCGCTACCGCATGCGGAAGAAGCTTTTGTTTGATTGTACAAAAATTCAGGACTGAATACGTTTGATATAGTGCTGTAACTGGTTGCATTTGTACCGTAATATTTTTCTATTGACAACTGATTGATCAGAGCCATAGATACGCAACTACCTTCTCCACCCTGGTTCATGATCGGGGGTGCTACCATTACAAAACTTGCAGGAATTGAAGTTGGAGGTGGCGGCACAATTACGGTATTTTTTGTAACTGCAATGGCATTCGATGCACTGTTTCCTATTGCATCTTTAGCAACAGCGTTAATAGTGTATGTACCATCATTGGTGAAAGAATAATTAAAACTGTAAGGAGCAGTTTTTAAACTCGCTACAATAGCGCCGTTAATATATAAAGTAATATTGGCTACTCCTATATTGTCTGCTGCAGTAATAGAAATAGTTGTAGTTCCGCTGACAGTAGCTCCATTTGAAGGAGAAGTGATGGAAACTGTTGGTGCTGTATTGTCAACAGTACGTCCTCTTGCTGCAGTTGAGGGAGCAATATAAACCGTTTTAATACCTCCGGGTTTAAACAAATCCGCAGAAATTGTTAAAGGCACCCTTGCAATTTCAGCAGGATTATCTTCAACTACGCCGGAGTTGCGTGCATTGATTTGGTTTTCAAAGGTTGTTGAAGTCTCGATGGATTCTTTTTGACAGGATACTGTAAAAAAAGTTATTGCACCGAGTGCTGCAACAAATTGGTTTTTTAATTTCATAAAATATTGTTTTTAATAAATGGTGTCGTTCTCGAGTAGCGAGAAACACAGTATAAACGCAATAACAAATAAATAAATTGTGTTATACAAATATTTCTACATGTTCGCCTTTAGTCAATAACTATGCCAATTGGATACTAAACATTAGAAATTGTAAATGTTTGGGAAATCGTTCGGGAATTGCTGTGGGTGTATATACTTCAGAATTTAAAATAAATAAGGATAATCAATCTTTTCTTTTTTCTATTCCATTGTTTATCAATAACAAAAGGATCTCTTCCATAGAAAGAGATCTTTTTGTAAATGAACCTTACCCATTAATTATTTAAAAAAGGTATTTGTAAGTATTTTATCTTTTAAAATCAGTTTAAGTATATAAGTACCATTTGACAACCCTGCAATATCTATTATTTGTCTGGCCGAACCTATAACTAATGTCACCGAAACTTCTTTGATAATCCTGCCATTGATAGCAATAATCTGTATAACTGCTTTTTCATTTTCCACTACAGGCACAGTAAAGTACAATGAATTTTTTACCGGATTCGGATAAATAACCATACTGTTGTCTTTTTCCTGAACAATGGAACGAATAGCACTCAATGAGAATTGCCTGTTCTGGTCCACAGATCTCAACCTGTAATAATTGATTCCTTTAACTGGAAAAATATCCGGGAAGGTATATTGGTTGATGCTTGCACTTCTGTTAGCAGGGACACTACCGATAGAATTAAAATTTCTTCCATCTACGCTTCTTTCAATAACATAACTGTCAAGGTTGATCTCATTATCTGTTTTCCATCTCAATATATTTTGAGAGCCATTCTTTGTTGCTGTAAATTCAATCAGGTTAACAGGTACCGTACCAGCCAGCAATGCCTGTATCATAAACCTTCCTAAGGTATTGTTTTGAACCAATCCACTTCCGGTAAGTGTAGCAATATAATAAGCACCTGAACGGGTTGGATTTCCTTCATCCTGCACCCCAACCGGATA
>JANNZE010000340.1:0-4798 GCA_031410455.1 Chitinophagaceae bacterium
CGGCATTATCCAGCACCTCTGCATACCGTATGATCCCTTCTTTATCAATGATGAAAGCAGAACGTTTGCTAACGCCTTTCAGATCCATATTGGTGAAGGACGCATAGAGTGAACCATAATCTGAAGAAACATTTTTATTGAAATCACTCAGGAGGTCAAAATTCAGTTTCTGTTCTTCTTTATATTTTGCCAGTGTGAATACAGAATCTACGGAAATTCCCAGTACCTGCGCCTTGTCATTTGCGTAACGGCTGATATCATCTCTCACTGCACAAAGTTCATCCGTGCATACATTGGTAAATGCAAAAGGAAAAAATAACAGCAAAACGTTTTTATTTCCTTTAAAATCACCAGAACTTATTTTTTTAAATTCTGAATTGTACAATTCAAAAGCGGGAGCCATATCACCATTTTTTACAGACATAATTTATCAGGGTTGTTATTAAAATATTTATGCAAATGTATGCCATGATCGCAAAACAGAAAGGCCCTGCTTTCGCAGAGCCCCTGTTATCCAAACAATCCATAAAAACAAAAGAGTTAAGTTGTTAGACAGGACCTTTTGGTGATTGTAAGATTGATACTAAAACGCATAATGTTCAATTTTATTTTATCAGTGTCACATTTCCTTTAAAAGGAAGTGAAGTATTATTTTCACAAATGATCTCTATGATGTAAACATATACATCTGCAGGTGCCGGTTTTCCTTTAAAACTTCCGTTCCATCCTGTACGTGCATCATTTGGTGTAACATCATTTCTTTCATAAACGATCTCACCCCAGCGGTTGAAAATTTTCATGGATTTGATGCGGAACAATCCTGAACCTCTCGGGAAGAAAATATCGTTCACACCATCTTCATTAGGAGAAAATGTATTAGGAATAAACACATTGGCATTATTGCAGATTACATTCACCGTAACAAAATCAGATGCAGTACATCCGCCATTGTTGGAAACCTGTACCGTATATTTTGTTGTTTCTCTTGGTTTAACGGTAATAGCCGGATAATTATTACGGAAAGTGCCGCTGGTTGGGCTCCAGATCACCCTGCTCACATCTGCAGAAATTACCGGAACCAGATCTGTCATCTGTCCCGCATTGATCGTTACATCATCTCCTGCTTCCACGGTAGGAATCGGAAATACTTTTACCGGGATCTGTGCAGTTTGTGTAAAACATCTGTATAGGTCTGTTCCAGTTACTGTATATACCGTTGTTGCCGAAGGTGAAGCGATCGGGTTAGGAATATTCGGATTGCTTAAGCCGGTAGCAGGAGACCAGCTGTAACTGAAGGCACCAGTTGCCAGTAAAGGACGTGAACTGCCTAAACACATGGAATCTTTTGAAGATGCCGTCATGCTGAACCGCTGATGAACATCAATTTTGATAGTATCGCGATTGATACAACCCTGCGAAGAAGTTCCGGTTACATAATAGGTTTTTACAGAATCAGGATTGGCAACCGGAGATGCACAATTGGTACAGCTTAAGCCTGCTGCCGGAGACCATATATAGCTGGCTGCACCGGTTGCAGTTAAATTGATACCTGTACCACGGCACAATGCAGTATCTCTTCCCACATTTACATTTGGTAAGTTGAACGCGGTAAATGTAGTTCTGATGGTATCAGCGCATCCACTGGTGCTGGTAACAAACAAAGTGATATTGTAATTTCCTCCGTTTACATAACTTTCTGCTGGTGGATTCTGGAGCACAGACTGATGACCGTTACCAAAATTCCAGAGCCAGGAAACAGAAGAAGTGTCGGGGTTATTTAAAGTGGCGGTGAACTGGGCATTCAACGGAACGCATCCATTTGCAGATTGCGTGAAAGAAGCACGGGGTGTGTTTAATACTTTAATCGGAACAGCACTTCTCATAGAATCCACACATCCAGCAGATGATGTTACTTTCAGTGATGGATAATACAAACCATTCACGGAATAAGTATGAATCGGATTTTGTGCAGACGAGTTGGTATTGTCGCCAAAAAGCCATTGATACCTTACAATAGGATCGGTAGATTCAGTACTGTCTGTAAAAAATACATTTCCTGGGTTACACAAAACATTTTTGTCGAATCCAAAATTTGTTTCAACGCCTTTTACAACAATCGTATCTCTTCCTACAATAGGAATTACACAACCACTTGCATCGATCAAGATCATTTTTGGAATGTAATTTCCCGGAATAGTATAGTTGTGTGAAAGTATGGAATCTCTTGTTGGGATGGTGGTACCGTCATTAAAATCCCAGATAAAAGAAATATTTCCAACAGATGTTCCGATAAAATGGGTGTTGAGGGGACGGCAACCGGTTATATTACTATAACTGAAAGATCCCTGAGGTCCATTTACTATGATCGTTTTTGTATATACGGAAGTGCAGCTTAATTTACGTACCGTAAGTTTTGCGATGAAAATTCCGGGCTGAGAATAGAAGTGGAACGGATTGGTAAGTGTTGATCCTGTTCCGTCTCCGAAATCCCAGTCAAAACTGGTATAGTTTATTGAATGATTTGTGAATGTTACAACCAATGGAGGGCAGGTTCCTAACGAATCACTTACATCAAAAGCAGCAACAGGAGAGGCCACATGTATATAATTGATTTTGGTTAATGAATCGGAACAGCCATTTCTGTCACGTATGGAAAGTTTTACAGTATATATTCCGTCTGCAGCATAGTTGTAGGTAGGGTTTCTTAACGTACTTGTTCCTCCATCACCGAAAGACCACAAGTAGGTTAACTGAGTACCTGTAGATAAACTGGTAAAACGTACCGGCGCATTGGCGCAGGTTATAGTGTCAGTACTTCTGAATATTGTATTCGGATTGGAAATGGTGAAAGAAGAACTGTTCCGGATAGAATCCATACAACCCTGGGAATCTATTACCATCAGTAAAACCGAATAATTTCCTCCGTTCAGATAGGTGTGTGTGAAAGGAGGGGCTGTAAAAGATTGAGGAGCACCGTCACCGAAATTCCAGATCCATTGTGTAATCGGATTGGATCCGTCTGAAGTGGAGTTATCTGTGAAGGTAATATTGCTTGTACGGCAATTCGAAGACGTTGGCGCACTGAAAGCTGCTATTGGTCCGGTTACATGAATGTATTGTGAGCGTGTAAGCGTATCCTTACATCCATCAGCGCTTGTTACGATTAATGTAACATCGTATATACCTGAGTTCAGGTATGTATGCGTAACAGGGTTGATGCTGTCAGTTGTGCCATCTCCAAAACTCCAGGCATAATTTAAAATATTCAGGCTGTCAGCAGTTGAAGTGAATGTAACATTTGACCTGCGGCATATATTGGTGGTACTGGCAAAATAATCTGCATTTTCATCTATCACTCTTAAATTAATTGTCATCGTATCGCTGCACCCTGTTATGCTGTTGAAGATCGCCAGCTGTACACTATAAGTTCCACTGCCTGCATAAGTGTGCACCGGATTTTGTTGAGTGGAAGTATTTCCATCTCCGAAATTCCATGACCATGAATCGGCACCGATTGAATGATCTGTAAATATTCTTACCAAAGGATCAGCGCATTCAAAAGATGGGATGAAGTTTGCGATCGGTGGGTTGATGTGCAGGTAGTCCGGCACTATCAGGCTGTCTTCACAACCATTATTCCACACATATAATTTTATGGTAAACCAACCGGTATCTACATAATGGTGAGATGGAAATTGTGTGGTGGCACTTGCACCGTCACCGAAATCCCATAGCCATCTGTCCGGCATCCCCAAACTTGAATCTGCAAAATTGATAGGTGTACGGGCACAGGCTTCTCTTGGATCTGCAAAAAAGATCGGCGTAGGTCTGTTACCTGCACGAATTCCATTGACGGCGGTTATAGTATCCATACAGCCACTCGCTGTTAAAACTGTAAGTTTGATGTTGTATGTTCCCGCATTAAAAATATGCGTAGGATTTTGTGCAGCAGAGGTGTTGCCATCACCAAAATCCCATAAATATTGTGTAACCGGTTCAATGGATGTAACGGAAGACTGAAATGTCCAGCTGAATGGTGCACAACCTTCCTGTGCAAGATCCAGGATGGTGGCCTCCGGTAAGTTGATGCTGATATAATCAGTTCTTGTGAGTGTATCATTACAACCACTTGGATTTGTGGAGATGAGCGTAACTGTGTATACACCAGCTGAATCGTACGTATGCGTTGGATTCATGGCAGTAGAGGTTCCTCCATCACCAAACATCCATTGATATGATACGGCTCCTGTTGAATTGTTATTAAAGCTGAATGTAGCAGGAATACGGCAACTCGTAACCGTTGGAGCACTGAAGTCTGTGGTTGATCTTGGAAAGACCGTAATTGTTCTTGTGACTGAATCACGGCAGTTACCGTAATTATTGATAAGTTTTACCTGGTATACGCCTGCAGATGGAAAGCTTTTTACGGTATTCATCGTATTGGCCGTTGTTCCGTCGCTGAATTTCCAGAGCGATGCAGAAGGTACAGGTGTGGATGTATTGGTAAATGCCAGCTCCCTGTTTTCACAGGCAGGCGTACTGTTGCTGAAATTCGTGTTGATGATACCTATGTTAACGGCATTTGCTTTGGTAAAAGTGTCTTTACATCCAAAACTGTTGGTCGCAATCAGTTGTACACTGAAAACACCTGTATTGTTATAAACATAAGTAGGGTTGATTTGGTTTGATGTATTACCATCGCCAAAGCTCCATGCATAAGCTAATGGAGCTGTACTGCTTGATGTATTGGTGAAATTTACCAGTACAGGAGGTAAACACCTTGTTGGGTTGGTATTGG
>JANNZE010000341.1:0-3765 GCA_031410455.1 Chitinophagaceae bacterium
GCTTTATACAGTAAGAAGAATGATCGTTCCCGGGCAATGGAGTACGAAAGGTATGATGAATGCGATGCGGAGTACTTTCAGCCAGCGTTAATCTGCAGAAAGATCTTTAGTAGAAACAGGGTTACTCAATAAATAATAAAACTTCTTCCAGCGATCGTTGGGAGAAGTTTCTTTTTCTATATAACCGGTTATGAGTTGCAGTCCATAATTATAATTGATCACGTAGCTTCTGTATTTCTTCATGAACCGAAGATTACGTTCTGCGCTTTCTTTACCCATGAGCCCCAGCGACATTAATTTTGAGACAGCTCCGTTTTCATCAGTCTTGTTTTCAAATAAAGCGGCAGCAACATCGTTGCGGAGAAAATTTAATTTCTTCATGATGTTAAGTGCATCCAGGTATTCGTCTACATAAGAAGTATCCATTCCTGCCAACGGCAATAAAACTTTTCGGATGTATTCATTTTTTTCTCTCCCTGGAAATGCCAGTTCTATTCCATAATTCGCACTTCCCTCGGCTATCAGTGACTGAGGACTGAATAATGGATAGAGAGATATTTCTTTCCAACCTTTATTGCGATACAGATTTTGTTCCAGCAGCATATTGTACACATGATGTCCGGGGTAACCTTCATGACAGGCGAGATCGATCGCACGTTCTATGAAAATGGCTCCGTCCAGGTTGATCTGTATAACGCTTTGGTAATTTCCTTTGTACCAGTTATAACCGCTCCAGGGTTTATTGGTTACGTATTCCAGTTTAAAATTCTCATTTAGCGGCAATGCGTAATGGTTGAGTGTACGTTTCCTGGCTTCAACGATGGTGGTTTTAAAAATGGTATCAATTTTTTCTTTGGGTATGATGAAGCGATTGGTAAGATTATTTAATCTTTCCTGCAAGGAACCTTTGCCCGGCAATGTGGCATCCAGTTGGGCAATCAGATCTTTATAATGCTGATCAGGATAATGAGGAGGTGTTACATTGAAAAGTGCCAGCGCCTCTTCATCAAATGATTTTGTTTTTCCGGAAAATATTTCCACCCTCTCTTTAAATGCCCGCAACTGATCTTTGATCCAGCCGACCCTCTTTTGCTGCATTTTTCCATTGTATATATTTAATTCCGAAAGATCAGCAGATAATTTATTGATAGCGATTATAAGACTGTCTTTGGGAAAATCCTGATTTTTTGATGCAGGTTTCAAATTTTCAGGACCATAATAAGCATCCACAAAATCACCATCATATTGGCCGATATATAAAGCCAGCTGTACATATTGTTCTGCTAAACGATTTATACTTTCATCGGCAGCAGGCAATTTTTTAGATGGATTACATTGGATAAAAAGTGCCAGGATGATCAGGCCTGAAATGATTCCCGTATTTTTCATTGGTAAAAATTATGGCTTTCAGGCGAGTTAACATGCATACTGTTCAGATAAAACATGAACGGTTTCAGAAAATGCTGAGTGGTTGAGTAATAAAAAAAAGCCTGTCGCAAAACAGGCTTTTAAAAATTAGTGACAAATCAGAATTTAGGACATCGGTACGCATCTGCACTTCCATTTTCATTTCTGTATTTCTGGTAAATGATTGAAAATTCAAAACCGCCCTGGCCCTGGCTGGCAGTTTTCAACGAAGAAATATTAACATCGTAACTCAGTGAAACAGACAATGGTCTGAATTCCAATTTTGCAACCGGAACAACAGCATCGCCCCACCTGATGAATGCACCTGCATTAAAAATATATTTAGGTGCATCATTATTATCCAGTTTCCAGGCATACAATGCACCTCCGATGATTTCAGTATTAGCTCCCTGTTTTGCATAATCTCCCTGTATAGTAAAATAACTGCCTTCCGTCATATCAAAACGGATACCGGTAGACAATACAAATTTCGGCAACACCTCACCGCTTCCTGTAACCAGGAAATTAACTTTCTTAGGTTTTACAAAATGATGTAAAGCAGCACCTATAAAAATATTATTCCTCTCACTTTCTCCCAGCTGAGAATTGAAACTCATTCCAACACTTGCATCAAAATAAGAAAATGAATTATTGAGGAAGTTTTCACCGTCTGCCAAAGCGCTGTTGAATCCCACACCATCGTATTGGCTGTTGGTTGTCATTTTACTTCTGTCGATCCTTCTTTGTACAATGCCTGCCATTCCGCCTAAAGACAAGTACATATTTTTTTCTTCGCTTAAAGATTTACTGTAATTCAACACAGGAAGAATCTGTGTGGTGGTTAAAGCAGTTGTTCCGGCCTTATCGTAAAAAATTTGTCCTCCCAGTGTTATATAATCATTGCCCGATCCTATTCCTGTACGGTATTCTCCGTTCAGCGAAGTGGTTTGATAAGGAACCGTAACCGAGTTCCACTGATTCCTGTAAACAGCCTGGAACCGGATATCACCTGAAAAAATTCCGGCCAATGCGGGATTTCTTAAAAGCGGGGTTTCAAAAAATTGTGAGAAATGAATATCCTGTGCTTTCACACCGGAAATGACACCTCCTGCTGACATGAACAGGAAAATGAGGATTGTTTTTATGTTTTTCATTACAGTGATTATGGATTGTAAAGGCCTTGTCACTGTCGATTAATAGTAAGGTAACCGCAATTCATGAGTCCTTTACATTAAACTAACGACCACAATGCATTAAAATTGTACGAAAACTCAAACATTTGAGTACTGAACACAAAAAAAGCTCACCGGGAGATGAGCTTCTTGGATTATTTCATTTTTTTTTAAACTGCAAAACTTTCACCGCAACCACAACTCCGGCTGGCATTCGGATTATTAAAGTAAAACCCTTTACCATTGAGGCCGTCGCTGAATTCAAGTTCTGTATTCACAAGGTATAAGAAGCTTTTAAGGTCAGTAACAATTTTTACACCCTTGTCTTCGAACACCTGGTCCATCGGCTTCACCTCATCATCAAAATCAAGTTTATAACTCAACCCGCTGCAACCGCCGCCCACCACGCCTACTCTTAAAAAATAAGATGGATTGTCTGCAACGCCGGCATCCGACATCAACTGATGAACCTTAACTTTCGCCTTGTCGCTGATAAATATGGAATTCTCTGTGGCAACCATTTTTAATGTACTACGCTTTCTTCAAATTTGATGGCATCCATACCATTCTTCACCCTATAATCATTGATAGCAGCTTTTATAGCATCTTCTGCCAGTACGCTGCAATGGATTTTCACCGGAGGAAGATTTAATTCTTCCACGATGTCCATATTATCAATTTTCAAAGCTTCGTCAACACTTTTTCCTTTCAGCCATTCTGTAGCCAGGGAAGAAGATGCGATAGCTGATCCGCATCCAAAAGTTTTGAATTTAGCATCACGGATTATTCCTGTTGCATCATCCACTTCAATCTGCAAACGCATTACGTCGCCGCATTCCGGTGCACCTACAAGACCTGTACCCACGTTTTTGCTTCCTTTATCCAGCGTTCCTACATTCTTAGGATTCTGATAATGATCAATTACTTTTTCTGAATATGCCATTTTATTTATTTTGAATTTTGAATTATAAATTTTGAATGTAATGCTATCGCTCCCACCCAAACTTCATAATTGATAATTTTATTATTCAAATTCCAATGTTGACTTCCTTTCAAAATTCAACATTTGAAATTTATAATAGTCTAGTGAGCCGCCCATTCTATTGTATCCAAATCAATGCCTTCTTTATACATTTCCCATAACGGGCTCATCTCCCTTAATTTAAGAACTGTTTCACTGATTGCC
>JANNZE010000342.1:0-3721 GCA_031410455.1 Chitinophagaceae bacterium
GCTTTTCTTTCAAACAACCCGCGGAAACCATATGCTCCTAATACCTGTAATAACCTTATCAGCACAAAACCTTTGTATTGATTACGGAATGATTCCCTCTCGATCTTATTCTCAGAAATATCATCGAGGCAATTGATATAATATTCAAATAGTTCGTTCTTCCATTGTTCACTCAGGTCTGCTTTTGCCTGCCACAATAAAGACGCCACATCATATTGCAAAGCACCTTTCATTCCTCCCTGGTAATCAATAAAAAACACTTCTTCGTTTTTCACCATTATATTTCTACCCTGGAAATCACGGAACATGAAATATTTTTGTCCTGTAAGTGAAAGATAATTGCTGAGCATATCAAAATCTTCTATCAACGCTTCTTTATCATAAGGAACTTTTAAAGTATCCAGAAAATAATATTTGAAATACAGCAGGTCATTCAGGATGGCAGATTTGCCGAATTCTTTACTGGTAATGCATTTGTTATAATCAAGCAAAGCATCTGCTTTCACCTGTAAAGAAGCAAGTGCAGCCAGGCTTTTTTTATAGAGATCAAAAACCACATCTGTTGCTCCTGAATTTTCCAACACATTGAGCAAAGATTCGTTGCCAAAATCCTGTTGCAGGTAAATGGTATGTTCATCATTTACGGCATATATCTGCGGAACAGGAGCTTTCGTTTGCAGAAATATATCTGTAAAATATAAAAAGGTATTGTTCTCTTTTACATTGGTATTATAAGTTGCAATGCAGGACGTAAATTCATTTCCGGAAGTATGTATCCTGAAATACATCCTGTCGCTGCCGCTTTGAGGAAGCTGGTCAATGGAAATGATCTCGCCCCTGATTTTTTGTTGAAATAAATCTGTTATAGCTGCCCTGATGTTTGTCATGAAATACAATGAGCAACAAAAATAAGGTTATAATGAAGACAGCATTCAACCTGTATCTCAAAACAATTTCCCCTGCATGCCCGGCCTTCTGAATTGCGTGGTATCGAGCTCCCATCTTTCCGCATTCAGATTATACAGGGCGCCGTACTTTTTATACTGTTGTGCAATGATCTCTGCATATCCACCCTCTCCACGCATCCGTACGCCCCAGCGGCTGTCGTTCACTTTTCCATTATGGCTGTGTTCAATCATATGCCATACCTTATCAGCACGATCCGGAAAATTTTTATACAGCCAGTCGTGAAACATAATTTTAATGGAGCCATTCAGGCGAATAAAAGTATAGGCAGAAAAGGTGGCACCATTATCTGCGGCTGCTTTCATGATGCGTTGCATTTCATGATCGTTCAGGCCGGGAATCATAGGGCCGAGCATTACGCCCATCCGCACACCGGCATCACTCATCTGCCGGATCAGTTTCAGTCTTTGTGGTGCGGTAGTGGTTCGTGGTTCCATCACTCTTCTCAGGTCTTCATTAAAAGAGGTAATGGAAACCAGTACGGAAATTAATTTCTTCGATGCCATTTCTTTGAACAGGTCGATATCTCGTAGCATCCCTGCATTTTTGGTAATCATTCCAACCGGCTGGTTGAATTCATTGCATACTTCCAGTAATTGCCGGCTCAGGTGAAATTTTTGTTCTGCAGGCTGATAGCAATCTGTATTTCCGCTCATACTGATGGGATGACATTCCCATTTGGGATCGCTCAAAAATTTACGCAACAATTTTGCTGCATTTTTTTTTACGATGATCTTTCTTTCAAAATCAAGTCCGGCGCTGTAGCCCCAGTATTCATGCACGTTACGGGCATAACAATATATGCATCCATGTTCGCAGCCTGCATAGGGGTTCATGCTGTAGAACATACCAACATCAGGGCTATCCACTTTATTGACAATCGATTTTGCTTCTGATTCAATGTATTGCGTAGCGCTGTTGGATACCGTCCATTCATCAATACCTTCTGCATGTTCCCGGGTGCGGATATCTTTTATAAAACGATTAGGTGTATTGATCTGTGCGCCACGTCCCTGCAAATAATCATCATTGTGTTCTGAAGAGTTTACCTTATAATGATCCTGCTGAAGTTTGTTTTTCATATTATTTTTTTACATAAAAAGATTTCCCTGTCGCGACGAAACAAGGTTCATCAGTTTAAATTGTTGCAGCGGAAAAAAAGAACGGCTGCCTTTTTTTCTGCGTAATATCAATAAATGTTCGGCGATGAATGATGCATTAAAATGCTGGTGTTGCATATACATCCATCCTTTTTCAAATTGCCACGGCAGTAATTTTTGTGCCACCGGAATATGTGGATCCAGCAAAAAATGCGGTGTATGATCTTCATCCCGTTTTAATAAATGCTGTGCTTCTGTTCTGATAGACCTGATAAAATCCTGTACAGGAATTTTTGTAGCGATATCAAATGAGAGGGTATGCGTGGGTGTTGAGCAGAAATTGCGCAATTCTATTTTAAAAGGAGAAGCACCCATGGAGAAGAGGTGAATCCGGCGCATCCATTTTTCCTGCAGCTGCTCATATTGTTCAAAACGCACCAGCCCGATCTGTGGTGTGGATAACAAAGGCTGATCTGTAAGAAACTGCTCATGAAATTCCTTTCTGATATGTAAGATGCGCTCCTGCAGCGATTCATGCGGACGAATCACGAGCAGATATTCGAAAATGGAATCGTGAGAAAAGGAATTTATTTCCATAAGATATTTTTAATGCGAATTATATTAGCATAAATTTACTAAATTATTTAGTTTTACAAAAATGTTTTTATGGAAGAACTATTTTTCGGATCAGCATATAAAGGCACAAAAAATTTTACACAGGCAGAGGTAAAAACCAGTAATGCCACGGGTTTTGGTGCACCTGCGGATGATTATGCGGAGAGAGGCATTGACCTCAACGAGCAGCTGGTGCGTAATAAACCGGCCACTTATTTTTTCCGCATGACGGGCGATGCGATGGAAGATGCCGGCATTATGAACGGCGACATACTGGTAGTGGACAGAAGTATTAAAGCCAAAAGCGGAAAAGTAGTGGTGGCGAACCTGAACGGTGAGATGCTGGTGCGGCGCCTTGAACAAACGTTCAATAAAGTGCGGCTGATACCTGACACGCGGCGCCTTGCCGCAATTGAGGTGGATCCTTTCAGCGAGTTCAGTATCTGGGGTGTGGTAACGTTTGCCATACATGAATTAAAATGATATGATAGCGATCGTTGACTGTAATAGTTTTTATTGTTCGTGCGAAAGGTTATTCCGGCCCGACCTGTTACACACGCCTGTGGTGGTGTTGAGTAATAATGACGGATGCATTATTTCCCGGACAGATGAAGCCAAGGCCCTGGGCATTGCAATGGGTGCGCCTTTTTTTATGGTGAAGGAACAGATGAAAAAAAATAATATCGTCCCTTTTTCATCCAATTATTTTTTATATGGCAATATGAGTCACCGCGTGATGGATATTTTAAAACAGATCTGCGGTGATGATAAAGTGGAAGTATATTCTATTGATGAAGCATTTATTGATCTTTCACATATCCCTGAAAAAGATCTTGACGCAATTGCCAAAGCAATTAAAGAAACAGTAGAAATGTGGACGGGTATTCCGGTATCTATAGGTATTGCCAAAACAAAAACGCTGGCAAAAGTGGCGAACCGCCTTTCCAAAAAAGACAAAATAAAAACAGGCTGTATCGTGGTGATACATTCGGAAGAAGAGCTGCAAAAAGTGTTGCAGGAATGTGCTGTAGAAAATATCT
>JANNZE010000343.1:0-2182 GCA_031410455.1 Chitinophagaceae bacterium
GACCGGACAATATGTTTTTAAGATCATTCTTCATTTTGTTGCATTCGCTCCATTTGTATACGAAGGTTGCGCTTCGCATTTTGAATATGGCTTTTTACCTGCATCATTGAAAAGCCGGTTTCATCAGCAACCTGCTGGTAACTTTTCTTTTCAAGATAAAATAAATTGATGCATTTTTTTTGTTCCGGGTTCAATTGTTTGATAGCGCCTTCCATCCAGGTGAGTGATTTTTCTTTTTGCAAAAAAACCTCATCTTCCTGTTCTTTAAATGAAGTTATCATTCCTTCCTGCAATTCTGCGTTAAACCTCCCTTTCTCCCTGAATTTCATCAGGCAATGGTTTTTAGCTACCATATACAGCCAGCTTTTGAAATATTCAACTTTATATTTTTTCAGTTCGTCGATCACTTTCAGAAAAATCTGCTGAACGCTGTCTTTCGCCTCCTCTTCATTTTTCAGGTATTTCATGCACACACCAAAAAGCAGCATCGTATAGCGTTGCAATAAAATTCCCAGCCACTCATTGTCACCGTCTTTGTAAAACAGTTCCATGAGTTCCTTATCATCTTTGTCTTTGTGCTGGCGAAAAACCAAATTGTAAATTTGTGGTGAGATGAACTAAGTGTTGAATTCCACAATCAGGACTTGCTTTCTAACAAAGGCTTATCTGTATGTGATGTGGTTTTAGACTTCTTATCGAAAAAAAGCATTTTCACTGCTATCAGGATCATCAGTATGGCAAAAAATTTCTTTACGGTTTCCTGTGGCAGAGCGATAGATATTTTACTGCCGATGTAACTTCCTGCAACAAAACCGAGAGCCAGCCACAAAACCACAGAGATGTCTATATAACCTGCTTTGTAATATTGGATCACTCCTAAAATGCCAACCGGTAATAGTATCATTGCAAGGGAAGTTCCCTGTGCCTGCAACTGACTGAATCCTATAAAATATACAAGTGCCGGCACAATGATGATACCACCACCTACACCCACCAGGCCACCCAGTGTTCCGGCAGCAATGCCAACAAGGATCACTATCAGAATCAATTGTGCATCCATTTTATTTCTTTTTGGTTGTAACACTTAGCAGATAAATTTATTCAGCTGTTTTTTGAAGTTCGTCGGTATATGCATATTTAAAATCAACGAACCATTGTTTATCTTTCTGAATCACACGTATTTCCATTGGTTTCTTCATATAAGAATTAGAATAGTTGATCAATGTGGAAGAATCCGTTTGTTCTGAAAGTTTATTGATTTCATACGACGCTTTTTTATAACTGTCTTTTTGATCTTTACTGAGATGCGTGTAATATCTTTTGTAGGAATCAAACAATTGCTGGTTCTGTGAATCCGGCAGGATGAGATTTTCAGCTGTTTTAAAATCACCGTCGAGGCTTGCTCTTATAAAAGTGGTGCCGGTGTCAATGGCAGTATCGGGGCGTTCATTTTTTTTATCCCAGCAACTGTTGAGCATTAAAACGGTTAACAGGCAAAGAAACAATGCTCTCATTTTGTAATTCATAATTAAAGGTATCAATTGTAAACATAAAAAAAGCACTCCGTAGAGTGCTTTTCAATAGTTTAAGCAGGATTAGTGCTTCATGGTATCCATTGATTTAATCGCTTCATTTACTTCTCCTTTCAGAGAATCCATGTCCATTTTTTTAATTTCATCCAAACCGGCAGCGATGCTGTCTGTAGGATTGATTCCTTTTTCGTTCATTTTTTCCATACCTGTACTCATCATGGAAGCTTTATCGAATGCTACTTTCCAGGCACCTTTTTCTTTTTTCAAAGTGTAATTGGTGGATTCGCCCGATTTCTTTTCTTTAACAGCAACAACAGCTTTATCGCCATCAATTTTTGGTTCGCCGAATTCCATTCCATCAACTGTGAATTTGTCATTTTCCTTTTTTGCTTCTTTGCTCATTTTCATTCCCATCTCCATCATGTCGAGCATGGATTTACTTTCTTCCGTTGCAAATTTTCTTGCGTTGGCCACATCACTTTTAGATAATGCTTCAAAAAATGATTTCAGAACCGTTGTTGGATTATCGCCTCCTGATTTACAACTGAAAAGTACTGTACTGCATACCAGAAGAGATAAAATAATTTTCTTCATAATGTTTTGTTTGAATGTTTAGTGGCAAAAATATAGGTTTCGCTGCAATCTTACAT
>JANNZE010000344.1:0-1630 GCA_031410455.1 Chitinophagaceae bacterium
CCGCAGGAGAGGAGATCATGATCCCGAAACGCACTGCATCTGCACCGTATTTATCTATAAGGTCTAAAGATCAGGACTGTTTCCTAAACTTTTACTCATTTTTCTTCCCTGCTTATCACGTACCATACCCGTAAAATACACATCGTTGAAGGGCTTTACTTTTTCATATTCCATTCCCGCCATCACCATTCGTGCCACCCAGAAGAAAATGATATCCTGGCCGGTCACCAGTACGTTTCCGGGATAATAATAGCGTGCTTCTGCATTTCCCGGGTCACTGATGCCTTTAAAAACTTCCATCGGCCATAACCAGGAAGAGAACCAGGTATCCAGTACATCTTCGTCCTGTTTCAGCGCTGCCTGTTCAACTTTATATTTCTCCGCAAACAGTACCTGCGCCTGTTGTAGATTTTCTGCCACTACCATTCTTCCTTCATCATCATACCAGGCAGGAATCTGTTGTCCCCACCATAATTGACGGCTGATACACCAGTCTTTTACATTTTCCAGCCAGTATTTATAGGTTGCTAAAAATTTATCTCCGGGATGAATTTTGATATCGCCATTTACCACTGCATTCAAAGCTGGCATAGCGAGGTCGGCCATCTTTACAAACCATTGTGTGCTGATACGTGGTTCCACTACCACACCTGTACGCTGGCTGTATCCGAGACGGGTCTGGTAAACTTCTTCTTTAATAAGATTACCGGATTCCTGTAAAGCCACAATAATTTTTTTTCTGGCTGCGAAACGATCATCACCTACAAAGATCTGTGCGGCAGTACTCAACGTTCCGTCGGCATTTAAGGTATCTACTATTTCCAGGTTATGTTTCAGGCCCAGATTGTAATCATTGATATCGTGCGCAGGTGTAACTTTCAAGGCACCTGTTCCAAAGGCAGGATCCACATAATCATCAAATATGATCGGGATCTTCCTGTTGATCAGCGGAACATAGGCATGTGCACCTTTCAGATGCGCATATCTTTCATCATCCGGATGCACACAAATGGCTGTATCGCCCATGATCGTTTCCGGTCTTTGTGTAGCAATAGTTATGTATGATTCTTCCGGTGTGTCCAGTGTATATTTTAAATGATATAAATGGCCGTTCACATCTTTGTATTCCACTTCTTCATCACTTAATGCTGTTTTTGCTGCCACATCCCAGTTGATCATTCTTGCTCCGCGGTAGATCAGCCCTTTGTCATACAGGTCAACAAATACTTTGATAACAGCAGCATAATAATGATCGTCCATGGTAAAGGTGGTTCTGTTCCAGTCCACGCTGCATCCTAATCTTTCGATCTGGTTATAGATGATGTTGCCATATTTTTCTTTCCACTCAAAAGCGTATTTCAAAAATGCTTCTCTTGTGAGGGTATTTTTATCAATGCCTTTTTCTTTGAGCATCGCCACCACTTTTGCTTCAGTAGCAATAGAGGCGTGGTCACTTCCCGGAACCCAGCATGCGTTGAATCCACTCATACGTGCTTTGCGTACGAGTATATCCTGAACGGTTTCGTTGAGCGTATGTCCCATATGTAAAACGCCCGTTACATTCGGAGGAGGAATTACCACTGTGAAGGCTTTCCTTTCATCCGGAAACGAATGAAAGTATTTTTTTTCC
>JANNZE010000345.1:0-2011 GCA_031410455.1 Chitinophagaceae bacterium
AGACGTAAAAATATTATATTTAAATCAAACTTTATTAATATTTATCAATGTAATGAAAATAATATTCTATCAAATTGTATTACTTTTTACTACTTTCTTGGCTACTCAGGCTTTTGCTCAACCGGGTTCATTAGATAATAGTTTTGGGGTGGAAGGAAAGTTAATTACTTCACTGGGACAGTATAAAGACACTCTGCAAAAATTAACACGTGACCAGACCCTGGCAATCATCTCTTCCCCATTACAGATCAATGATGATAAGAAAGGCATATATTCCATTTCTTCCTACCAGTTCATTTATAAGAAGAGAAATATTTCGGAAGATGAGACCGGCAAAAAATACATCACACCTTCCATGACTGCTCAGCTTTTTAAAACAACTCCCCTTTCTCCTATCTGGATCGAAAACATTAAAGACCAGTTGAAAACGGGCGAAGTTTTATGGTTTACTGACGTGATTGTAAAAGACAATAAAGGACATGTGATGTTTGCCCCTGACTTTAAAATTATGATCCTGTAAATGGATATCCGGTTTGCAGATAAAAATGATATCCCTGTAATTCAAAAACTGGCATATCAAATATGGCCTGAAGCCTATAAGTTTATACTTTCTGAAAAACAGATTACATACATGTTGAATTTATATTATTCAACATTTGCTTTAGAAGAACAATTTCAAAAACAACAGTTCATTTTAGCAGTTACAAATGACCAACCTGTAGGTTTTGCCGCTTTTTCCAGTTCAACTTCAAATGATTATTATCTCCATAAACTGTACGTTTTAACAGGCGAACAAAATAAAGGCAACGGAAAAGCATTGCTTCAATTTATTATTAATTACATACATAATAAAAAGGGCACATCTCTCGTTTTACAGGTAAACCGTTTTAATAAAGCAATTTCCTTTTATCAAAAACAGGGATTTACTATTATAAAAGAAGAAGATATTGATATTGGTGAAGGGTGGTGGATGAACGATTTTCAAATGAAGAAAATTTTATAATTATTTGTGTACTGTTGAATTCTCGAAATTGTTTCTAATCAGCATTTTAACTGAGTAATTTTACTATTACTTACGTATAAATACAAAATAATCCGGCTTTTTATTTGGAAATCTTATATTATATTTTAGTTTTGCACTATCCTTATTTCTGAAAACTCTAAATTTTTTTATAAATAATCTGAATCCTGTTTAATTCCATCCCAACCAATTGAGGTTGATAAATAATCCAAAAAAGTAATGATAACTCATACAAAGGCTGCATAAGGAATGTTGTGTGCCGTTGTCTGCAAATATTTTGAAGTTAATCTAACTGCTTTAAGTATGAAAACAAAACTCTACCCGACGTTGAAATTTTTATTAGGCTTGTCAATTGTTCTGCAAGTATTAATTGCCGGAACTGTATCTGGGCAGGTTACTTCCTTATGGACGAACCCTATCACCGCCACTAATCCGAGTGCATCTAATCCGTATATTACAGGAGATGCACCACAGGCGAATGTAACCGTTTCCGGTATTGGTAGAGGAAGTTCACTCGGGGCCTTAACATTGGCCAATGTGTATTATGCCAATGGTTTTTCTACAAGTTCAACGATAGATCTCAATGGCTATTTTGGATTTACGCTCACTCCTGCTACAGGATATAAAATGAGTTTAAGTTCATTTGTATATTCTACTACTTCCAATTCAAGACCACCCTCTAGTTTCGCTTTCAGAACAGATGCTAATTCAAATAATTTTGCAACCAATATCGGTACTCCTACCGTTGGAGGAACAACAATTACATTAACAAATACGAATCTATCATCTGCAACCTCATTCCGTTTATATGGATGGAACAGAGCCAGCGGCAGTGGCGATGGATGGGGAATAAATGATTTCACATTCAATGGAAGTATATTAGGTTCTGCTACCACATCAATCAGTGGTTTGGGTTATGTGTACGGTACGGCTACCGGAACCGCTCAAAGTTTCCAGGTGAATGGAGCAGGTCTTACTTCTTCAACAGTA
>JANNZE010000346.1:0-7038 GCA_031410455.1 Chitinophagaceae bacterium
TAATGGCGGCGCATTTCATTGATACCAACTATAGGTCCTTTCCATTCAACTGACCTGGTAAGGTGTTTTTTGCAAACCGCCAGTCTTTCTTCCAGTGTAGGTGCAGGTAAATGAGACAGGTGTTGCAGATAATGCTTAATCTCCCGGAATATCCATGGGTATCCTATAGCCGCACGGCCGATCATCAATCCATCTACTCCATAACGGTCTTTATAGGCAAGCGCTTTTTCAGGACTGTCTATATCTCCGTTGCCGAACACGGGTATCTTAATTCTGGGATTATTTTTTACTTTCGCAATCAAGGTCCAGTCGGCCTCGCCTTTGTATAACTGACATCTCGTTCTTCCGTGTATACTAATAGCCTGAACGCCTACATCCTGCATTCTCTCGGCCACTTCTTCTATATTTTTTGATGCATCATCCCAGCCCAGTCTCGTCTTAACGGTTACCGGAAGGGAAGTGCCTTTTACAACGGCTTCTGTTAACCGTACCATCAAAGGAATATCTTTCAATACGCCTGCACCTGCTCCTTTATTCACTACTTTTTTAACCGGGCAACCGAAATTGATATCCACCAGGTCGGGGTTCACTGTTTCACAAATCCGGGCACTCATGGCCATGGCTTCTTCATCACCACCGAATATCTGAATACCAAAGGGTCTTTCCTCTTCATTGAAATCCAGTTTGTGCCGGCTTTTGATGGCATCACGGAACAGGCCTTCAGAACTGATAAATTCACTGAACATCAGGTCAGCGCCATTGTCTTTGCACACCGCACGAAACGGTGGATCACTTACATCCTCCATAGGAGCCAGTAGTAATGGAAATTCGGGGAGTTGTATAGGTCCTATTTTAGGCATGTGAATGTTGATGTATATTGCGCTGCAATTTACAACTAATCAGGAAAGGTTATGTACAGAAGTGTTAAAGGATTAAGTGGTTTCGCACAATTAGGTGTGTTGTTGGCCTTTCTCGGTTTCGGATTTATCCTGGCGGGGATCACACAACTCGTAATAGCGATGCAGATCGTACCTGCAGGTGAATCCATTACAAAAGACGGAGTGTTGATGAAAGCCCTTTTGGATCCGGCCAATGTAACTGCATCCCGTATTGCACAGGTCACCGGTACTTTATGCCTGTTTTTTATTCCTGCTTATTTATTTTCTATTGTTTCAGACGGTTTATCCTTCCGCTGGCTCGGGTTCAGTAAATATTTTTCAGCGGAGCAGGTATTTCTTGCTTTTTTTATCATTTTAGCGGCCAGCATTTCTGCTTCTCCACTGGCAGATATTTCCAGAAATATAGCCACGCATTTCCCGAAACTGAATATATATGCTCAACACCTGGAAGAGGTATATAATGAACAGGTTGCCGTGTTGAGTAACCTGAAAAGCTGGCCTGAATACCTGGTGGCACTGGCCATCATGGCTTTTTTCCCTGCTATGTTTGAAGAGGTGTTTTTCAGAGGAGTGTTGCAGCGTTTCTTTGAAAAATGGTGGAAAAATCCATGGCTGGCGATCATAGTATCGGCTTTCATTTTCACACTTTTCCATTCTTCCGTTTATTTATTTGCCACCCGAATGTTGCTGGGAATTGTATTGGGTTTCATGTTTTACACCACCAGGAATATCTGGGTGAACATCATTGCCCATTTTTTAAACAATGCCATAGCACTTACACAAATGTTTGTATTAAGCAAACAAAACAAACCGGTTGAGTTGGATAAACTGGATCCGCATGTTCACTGGACATGGAGCATTGCTACCACGGTTATCCTTGTATTTCTTTGTTACAGGATGATGAAGACCTCCGCTGCAAAAAGAGAGATCATAGAAAAAGAAGAAGCGATGTACACCCATAATTATATCCGTACGGATAATCCTTTCGAAAAATAATCAAATGGCTTTAGATGTAAAAACCTTTCGTGTAAGAGCAATATCAGCTTTATTTTTCGTGGCGGTTATGTGTGCTGGATTGTTTGTGAACTGGTACACCTTCACTTTCCTCTTCCTGTTCATTATGATAGGATGTTGTGTAGAATTTAAAAAAATCATGGTTTTGCTGCATAAAGAGAACCACCTTCCATATCTCCTGCTTGCGATACCTTATTTTATGCTCCCCATTTTTTTGCTGGTAGATCTGGCCACAGCCGGGGGACTTAAGGCCATTTCATCAGGTGGTATGAAATACCTTCCATTGATACCGTGCACTATCATTTTTTCTATCTGGATTAATGATACTATGGCTTATATCGTTGGATCTTTTATAGGAAAAACGCCCTTTTCCAGCATTTCCCCTAAAAAAACGTGGGAAGGAACAATTGGCGGAGCCATTTTATGTGTGGTGTTGATTTCTTTATTATCCAGACTTTTCAACGTTTCGAAAGAAATCCCCATACAGCATTTTATAGCCATCTCCCTGTTATGTGCAGTATTCGGCACCCTGGGTGATTTGCTGGAAAGCAAGATCAAAAGAATGGCAGGCATTAAAGACAGTGGCAGGATCATGCCCGGGCACGGCGGTTTTATGGATCGTTTTGACTCCCTTTTGATAGCAGTTCCGTTTGTGTGGCTCTACGTACGATTCTTTATGTAAAAGCTGATTATTCAACAAATACGGTTTACTTTGCCGTTCAATTTTTTATTATGACAATTCACCGGGAGGGATTTAAATCCATCGCCATTGCTGCTTTATTTTTTGGTATCCTTACGCTTTGTTGTTTTTGGTTATTTCCGGCGTCTTTACTGTGGCTGAATTTTATCATCCTGGCTGTAAGTATTGTTTTTGTATTGTTTATCATTTCCTTTTTCCGCATACCGAACCGTACACTGAGTATAGATGAAAAATATGTTATAGCGCCGGCAGATGGAAAAGTGGTGGTAATAGAAGAAAGAGAAGACGAGGAATATTTCAAGGCAAAACGTTTACAGGTGTCTATATTTATGAGTCCGGCTAATGTGCATGTAAACCGGAATCCTATCAGCGGAGACGTGGTGTATAATCAATATCACAAAGGGAAATACCTGGTGGCATGGCATCCTAAATCTTCTACTGAAAATGAGCGGCATTCTGTAGTGATCAGAAAAGGGAATGTGGAAATTCTGGTAAAACAGATCGCAGGAGCATTGGCAAAACGGATCGTGAATTATTTGCAGACAGGCCAGAAGGTGGAACAGTGCAAAGAAATGGGTTTCATCAAATTCGGCAGCCGTGTAGATCTTTTATTGCCGCTGGGGACAAAAATAAATGTAGAAATGAACCAGGTGGTAAAAGGTGGCGTTACAGTTATTGCCACACTTTAACAGTTTCATCCATTAAAATGAATTATTTTTAAATCATTAAAATATAAAACAATGAAAAAAGCTTTATTATTCGCTACAGCTGCTTTATTTTTTGCCGGAACAACTTTCGCTTCAGATTCAGCTGATAAAGGAAAAAAGAAAAAATGTGCTAAAGGCAAATCGTGCTGCAGTGCAAAAAAAGAAAAAGCATGTCACAAAACTGACGCTACCACTACAAAAATGTAATCTGCTTTTCGAAAAATAATTGACCTCCGGTTTTCCACCGGAGGTTTTTTTATAATATACTTTCTATTTGCTGAAGATGTGTGATGGTAAAAGTTGCATTGCAGCATATTTCTTCGCCGGTATGATTTACAAAAATACTATCCATACCCGCATTGATCGCTCCCTGGATATCTGCATCAATATTATCTCCTATCATAATGCTGGTACTCAATTCTGCTGAAGCAGCTTTTAATGCATAATCGAAAATTTCTTTCTTTGGTTTTAAACTGTTACTGCTTTCACTGGTAATGATGTACTGAAAGTATTTATCCAGTCCGCTGCTTTTTAATTTGTGTGATTGTATATTATGAAATCCATTGGTGATGAGGTGAATGGCATAATTTTTTGCCAGCAGGTAATCGAGTATCTCGATAGTATAAGGAAATACTTTTTTCTTGAATGGAAGTATTTCTAAAAATCTTTCACTCAGCGTTTTGGACAATAACTCATTACCGATCTTAAAATCCAGCAACGTTCGGTACATTCTTTTCCATTTCAACTCATCCGCACCAATGTATCCATGATGATAACGGTCCCACAAAATTTTATTGTGATGAATGTATTTTTCGTAAAAAGGGTGGAATGGAATTTTCAATATATTCTCCAGGTCAAATTCAACGAACAATTCTGTAAGCGCTTCTTCAGCATTGGCATCAAAATCCCACAATGTATGATCAAGGTCAAAAAAAACGTGTTGGTATTCCCGCATCTCTATAAATTCGTTGATTAGTTGATTTCAAAGATATTGATTCATTTTTCAAAATTTAAGGCATGAATGTTATAATTACCGGATCCAGTAAAGGAATTGGAAAAGCAATTGCTGCTGCTTTTGCTGCTGAAGGGCATCAACTATTTTTATGTGCAAGAAATGAAAATGAATTACAGTTAACAGCAGAAGAATTACAAAAACAATTTCCAATTGCCGGCATACATTACAAAATATCGGATCTTTCTGTAGATACAGATATCAATGCTTTTGCAGATTTTTGTTTGCTGCATGGAAAACCGGATATCCTGGTAAATAATGCCGGAATGTATTTTCCGGGTGGTTGCCTGGATGATAAAGATGAACTGGAGCCCATGCTGAAGGCCAACCTGTACAGTGCTTATTATCTTACAAGACGCATTGCGCCGGAAATGGTTAAAAATAAAAGCGGGCATATTTTCAATATCTCCTCTATAGCTGCATTGTCTGCTTATGACGGCGGTGGTTGTTACAGCATCAGCAAATTTGCCATGAATGGTTTCAGTCAGAATCTTCGTCATGAACTGAAACCACATCATATAAAAGTGACCACCTTGTTTCCCGGAGCTGTATTTACGGATTCCTGGAAAGGTTTTGATAATTCCAACGGGAGAATCATGGAAGCATCTGATATTGCTCAGATGATTTTGGCATGCAGTAAGCTTTCGCCACAGGCTGTAGTAGAAGAAATTGTTCTCCGTCCGCAACTCGGCGATCTATAATTAACAGGGGATTCATCAACTTTATAATTTATGTAACCTAAACGGCTGGTTCATACAGTATTTTTGCTTTTGATTATGCGCCGATCATTTATTCTGATTTTAATCATTATCACATTAATGGCTGACACTGCGTTTGCGCAGATGAAATTTTATGCCAGCATTTCAGACCAGGATATTTATAAAGATGACCAGGTTACGTATAGCCTTGTGCTGGAAAATGCGGCCAGGCCAGACAGTATAACCTCTGTATCCTTTAAAGATTTTTCATTGATCAGCGGTCCGCTGGAAAGCTGGGGTTATGCAGGTTATAACGGAGATGTAGATAATTATTTCACACTCAATTTTATACTCAAGCCCAAAAAAAGCGGAACGTTCATTATTCCTTCGTCATGTATTGCTGTAAAAGGTAAAATATTCAAAAGCAACCCTGTAACCATACATGTAAAAAATCAAAAACGTCCTGCAAATGCTGCTTCTGTTGTTACCAATTTTCCGGGATCTGCGAGGAGAAATGATTTTAAAACGGAAGATCATCTTTTGAAAAGAGGAGAAAATGCAGAAGAGAAAGTGAGAAAGAATATGATGATGAAAGTGGACATCAGTAAAAGATCATGTTATGTAGGAGAACCGGTGTTGGTGGCTTATAAATTATGTACAAAGTTGCGCTGCGACAGAAAAATAATTCAGACACCGTCTTTCAATGGTTTTTCTGTAGTGGATCTCACAGTACCGGAGAATGATTATGATCGGGAAAAAATAGACGGTAAGGATTACAATGTATATTATGTAAGAAAAGCACAGTTGTATCCATTGCAGGCGGGTGAAATAAAGGTGGATTCGGCAGAAGTGGAAACCCTAACAGACATGATTAATGCGGATGCCCGTTTTGCCAATAAAGATGAAGCATTGCAATTCCTGGATGCGTTTGGCCCGGAATCACTGAATCCGAATGATATAATCACAGTATTGCTTCGTTTTACTACGAGGTCATCTACCCTGACGGTAAAACCATTACCTGAAAATAATAAACCTTCTGTTTTTAAGGGAGCAGTAGGAAATTTTGTGATCAGGGCTGTGTTGAAGAAATCCATGATAACTGCAGATGAAACGGGTTTTCTAGCAGTAAATATTAAAGGCAACGGAAATCTGCAGATGATTAATGCGCCAGTTATAAACTGGCCGCAGCACCTGGAATCTTTTGATCCGAAAACCTATGATCAGTTGGATATGCAAACAGTGCCTGTATCCGGTAGCCGCACTTTTGAATTTCCATTCTCTGCAGACAGTACAGGAATATATACAATACCACCCGTTCAATTCAGTTATTTTGATCCGCAGAAAGGAACTTACCACATTATCCAAACAGACCCGTTGCGTATTGACGTACAAACTGCAGTTAAAAAAAATATTCAATCTGCAAGAAATATCCGGACCAAAGCATTGCTCGATGGATTGATTGAAAATCGTGGGATGATCATTTGTATCATTGCTTTGCTGATCGTAACCGGATTATTTGTGTATGTAAAATGGAGTGGTAAAAGATCTGTTGCTATTGAGAAAAAAGAAATTTCAGAATATGTTCCCACTGCGGAAACTGCCCGTATTTTTTACAGCGATCCGCAAAATCCTTTTGCATCTTCAGAAAGTTGTTTGAATAATAATGATTGTATGCAGTTTTATACATTTCTTCAGTCAGATCTTAAAAATTTCCTGGCAGATAAAATGGAAGTTCTTCCATCAGAAGTAACGTCTTCAAAGCTGGATAAATTTTTCGAACACAAAAATGTTCCTAACGAATTTTCCCTGGAGTTAAAAAGATTACTGGAAGAGATCGGTTGGCAATTGTATACGCCGTTTGAAAGAAATGAAGAACTATTCCGGTTGTACTCCAAAGCTCAATCGGTGACGCAGCACCTGAATCAATATTGTTAGTCGGTAAATTTATAGCCAACACCACGAACAGAATGAAAGTAATGTGGATTCCTGCTGTCTTCTTCAAAGTATT
>JANNZE010000347.1:0-4620 GCA_031410455.1 Chitinophagaceae bacterium
GTCCACTACCAGAACAGCTGTAACAGCCACCGTAAACAATTTCCCTGCCACCCCGATAATCAGTGCAGGCGGACCTACAACATTCTGTAATGGTGGTTCGGTAACACTTACCTCCAGCTCTGCCAACAATAATATCTGGAGTACAGGAGCTACTACCCAGAGCATTACAGTAAATGCTTCCGGCAATTACAGTGTCAACGTCAGCAATATATCAGGCTGTACTTCCACGTCAGCTACAACAACTGTTACGGTGAATGCCTGTTCCGCTACCTTGAATCTTACATTATTCTTAGAAGGATATTACACAGGCAATTCAAATATGAATACAACTTTGTTTGACATTGGAATGAATGCAAATTCCACATCCGTAGATACGATCACCGTAAATCTATGGTCAGCACAGGCATTGAACAATCCTACACCCTCCTATTCTCAGAAAATTATACTGCAGAAAAACGGAACGGCCACCATAACCTTTCCCGCCGGTGTTGCAGGGAACAGTTATTATGTAGCCGTTAAACACAGAAATCACCTAGAAACATGGAGCGCTTCAACAGTTGCCTTCACCACCAATACAACTTATGATTTCAGTACAGGTACCAACAAAGCATATGGTGATGGTTTCAATCCATCCATGAAAAATTTAGGAGGAAATGTTTTTGGATTTTATGCCGGAGATCCCACCGGCGACGGAGCTGTTGACGGATCTGATATGTCTGTTGTAGAAAACGGCGCATCGCAATTTGAATTTGGATATAATAACAATGACGTAACAGGAGATGGCGCATCAGATGGTGCAGACCTTGCAATCATAGAAAACAATGCACAACTCTTTTTATTTTATGCACGACCATAATATCAACCAATTATTATAACCCGAAAATACCCCGATTAATACCGGGGTATTTTCATGTAAAAGAAGAAATAAAAATCAATTTTATCCAACAGAAATTCATTACGGTTTCTGCCTGATTAATTGATTTTATATGCGATCACTGATTTTATTTTCTGCCCTCTTTATTTTTTCTTCCGCTGTGTTTGCACAACCTTTAACACCGGATACTGCCCGCATCAAAAACAACAAATTCCATAAGAAAGGAAATGATCATCCTGAACTGGCAATGGAATTTGAGATAAGTCGTACCAAAGATCCTTTGACCGGGAAAGTACCCCGCTCTTTACTTACAGAAGCAAACCGTAGAGCAAAAGCATCACAGGAAGAAAGAAAAAGAATATCAGGTGCTGCAAGAACAAGCAGCTCTCTTTTATGGACAGAAAGAGGTTCCTATGCAGATGCAGCAGGACCCAGTAATGGAAATACAAGGCCTGACGGAGCAGTGAATTCCGGAAGAATCAGAGCCATATGGGCAGATCTTAGTGATCAAACAGGCAATACAGTATGGATAGGCGGAGTTGACGGAGGTATCTGGAAAACCAGCAATATTACCCAATCACCCGCAACATGGATTCCGGTAAATGACTATTTAAGCAATCTTGCTATTACAGGAATTTGCCAGGATCCATCCAATCTCAACGTGATGTATTGCTGCACAGGAGAAGCATTTTTTAATGCCGATGCGGTGAACGGGAATGGAGTATATAAAAGCACAGACGGAGGAATCAACTGGTTACCTCTGAACAGTACTTTATCTTTTACTTCCTGTTCTAAAATTTTATGTGATGCATCCGGCAATGTATACCTTGCTACCATTGGAAACGGAATGAAAAGATCAGTGAACGGTGGATCTACCTGGACAGACATAACGCCAATCGGATTATCAAACAGGATCGCAGATTTTGAGATCAGTTCAAACGGCAGAATGCACATCAGTTGTGGCCTTCACACCTTCAACAATGGCTACCGGTATACAAATGATCCGGCTGCACTACATTCAACATCCTGGCTGATGCCAAATGTTCCATTCCGCTTTCCCCAGGGATCAAACAGCCGGGTAGAAATGGCCTGTTCCGGAAATAATTTATATGCAGCGCTTAGTAATACCAATGCAATCGTTGACTCTGTATCCAGATCTTCAGATGGCGGTATCACATGGTCAACAACTGCTCTAACAACATCCATGAAACAGACACTGAACGGGAATGGTACTTTGAGCCAGGCCTGGTATTCCCTGGCGGTAGGTATTAATCCGGCCAATCCTGATCAGGCTATGATAGGGAATTTGAATTTGATAAAAACCACCAATGGCGGCAATACCTGGACACAAGCCTCTGAATGGGCCGGGTCATCAACACAATTTGTTCATGCCGATCAGCATGCTATTGTATGGTATAACAATGGAAACCGATTATTATTTGGTTCTGATGGTGGTATCTTTTTTTCATCTGATTCCGGTGCAACCATCCGTGACAGGAATGTACATCTGCGCATCAAACAATTTTATTCCGTTGCTATTCATCCAGGTGAAGACAATTATTTTCTGGCAGGCACTCAGGATAATGGTGTTCACCAGTTTAAAGAACCCGGGTTAGGAAAAAGTGTTGAGATTACTGGCGGTGATGGCGGTTTTGTAGCCATTGACCAGGATCAGCCTGAACTTCAATTTGTGACTTATGTTTACAATACTTTCAGAAGAAGTATCAATAATGGCGTAACGTGGGGAATGATTGATTTTTATAAAGGCACACCATCTGCACCCGTTATTTTTGGATCATTCATAAATCCGTTTGTTTATGATAACCATACAAATATTGTATATGCTGGAGCCGGCGGCGGAGAAATATTCAGATGGACTACACCGGCATCCACACCATCCGGAACTTATTATCAATCTGCCAACTGGCCGTCAGGTGCAAAAATACTCAGTGGGATTTCGGGTCTTGGTGGCAATAAAATTTCTGCTATAACTATATCACCTTATACATCAAACAGGGTGTATTTCGGAACAGAGAATGGCAGACTGATCTGCCTTGACAGTGCAGACATGGCAGTTTCTAATGTTGCAGGAAAAAATATTACAGGAGCATCATTTGCAGGAACAATTTCTTCATTGAATACCGGGAATGATGATCAGCATCTGATCATTTCTTTTTCCAATTATAATACTACCAATATATGGGTTACCAACGATGGTGGTATCTCCTGGACGGGGATAGATGGCAATCTTCCGAATATGCCGGTGCGATGGGCTATGTTTTATCCCGGCAGTCATTCCAAAGCGATTATTGCAACAGAAGCCGGTATATGGGAAACGGAAGCCATAACAGGCGTTCATACTATCTGGACAGCCAATCCAACCTTTCCAGTTGTGAGAACAAATATGTTACAATACCGAAGCCGTGACGGACTCTTAATTGCGGCAACACATGGACGTGGTTTATTCACTACCCGGATACCAATATGTTCCACCTATCCTGTGATCAATATCAATGCTTCTCAAAACAATTATTGCCTGGGGAATGATTCTATTCAGTTAACAGCATCCGGAGCTGAAACATTTACCTGGAGCCCATCAGCCGGATTATCATCTGCAACAGGAACAAATGTTGCAGCCGCTCCTTCTTCCAGTACAACTTATGTTGTAAACGGATATGATAATGCAGGATGCAGTTCCAGTGCAACCATTTTGATAACGGTATCACCAGGTGTGCATATTTCAACATCGGCAACGCCAAATATAGTTTGCAATAACGGAACATCTGTTTTGAATGCAACCGCATTACTCATCACACCTGAATATTGTATGCCGGTTTATATAAATGGTACTACCGGCGGAAATTATATTTCAGAGGTATCCATACCCGGTACAAACCTGAATAATATTTCCGGTGCATCTTCCTTTCCCTATTACACATTGTTTCCGGTATCAGGAAACACAACAGCATCTTTCAATGCCGGAAATGATTATTATCTGATTTTACGTAGTGTTTCACCAACATCTTCTTATATAAGGGCATGGATAGATTATAATAAAGACGGAATTTTTTCTGAATCTGAATCCATTGGAATTACATCCAATGCCGCTGCATCAAATGCCTACATTTTTTTTACTATTCCAATAACGGCTTATAACGGAACTACACGTTTACGTTTAAGATCAGGAAATATTTTTCAGGGTGCCAGGAACACTGAGGCCTGCGGTGAAATAAACAGCAGTTTTGGAGAAACAGAAGATTATGTGATTACCATAATAAATGGTATAAATGCAATAAGTTATATTTGGGCTCCCTCCACTTCTTTATCATCTGAAATAACCAATCCCACATATGCAACTCCGATTACGGATACCACAGATTTTATAGTTACCGCAACTACCGGGCATTGTTCTTCTTCCGCAACGGCAAGGGTTTATTTATCGAACGTTCCTGCACCTACTGCAACCCCGGATACCAGGTGCGGGTCTGGTATCCTGCATATTTCTGCATTTTCCAGTTCTGGAAATTCAATTGACTGGTTTGCTTCATCATCCGGAGGAACGGCTTTATTATCCGGTTCTAATTCCTATACAACGCCATCTATTGCCGCAACCACCACTTATTATGCAGAAGCCAGAAATACTATCACCGGATGTGTGTCCACTACCAGAACAGCTGTAACAGCCACCGTAAACAATTTCCCTGCCACCCCGATAATCAGTGCAGGCGGACCTACAACATTCTGTA
>JANNZE010000348.1:0-3694 GCA_031410455.1 Chitinophagaceae bacterium
CAGCATTCTCATATTCTTTGCCGTGATGTGTGCATTGATAGGATCACTCAATTATTTTTTAAAAAGCTGGAGTTTACCGGTAGCGATCGTGATTACGCTCTTTGTAAACTATTTATACAAAAAAGAGATCATTGATCCGCGTAACAAAGCTTACGGACTTAATTATCAGAACATTTCAGAAAGACCGGTTTATGATAAAGTATCTCTACTGAAATTATGTACACCGGAACTTCAGCGTACAGACAGCCTGAATATGATCACCGTTTTGCAAAACTGGAAAAGAAACCAGTCCGAAGAAAAACCCCTGATGATATTCATCAATGTCAGTGGCGGTGGTTTGCGCAGCGCAGCTTTTGTAATGAATACCCTGCAGAAAGTAGACAGCATAGCGGAGGGGAACCTGATGAAAAATACTTTCATGATCAGCGGTGCCAGTGGTGGAATGTTATCGGCAGCGTATTACCGGGAATTATATAGAAGTAAAATGCATGGCGAGGCCATCAACCTGTATGATGAAAAATACAATGACAACATCACACGCGACCTGCTGAATCCTGTTTTTACATCAATGATTGCCCGGGATATATTTGCGCCGTCACAGAAATTTAAAGTTGATCAGCAATATTATACCAAAGACCGTGGCTATGCTTTTGAAAAGAAACTGGGTGACAATACGCAGAACGTGCTGAATGTACAGATCAAAGATTATGCGGAGGATGAACATGCCGGAAAGGTTCCGCTGCTTATTTTAAATTCTGTAGTGAAAAGAGATGGCAGAAAAATGATCGTGAGTTCCCAGCCGATGCGTTTTATGATGAAACCTGCTATGTACAGTTCAGATACTGCCGTTTCTCCGGATGCCATAGATTTTGCTGCCATGTTTGCGAAACAGCAGCCATTGAATTTACGTTTACTTACCGCGTTGCGTATGAACGCAACCTTCCCCTATGTACTGCCGAACGTTTGGCTTCCAAGTGAACCTGTGATAGATGTTATGGATGCAGGACTGAGAGATAATTACGGGCAGGAAACCACTTTGCGTTTTCTAGAAAATTTCCAGGTATGGCTCAGGGAAAATACAAGAGGTGTTGTAATTCTGCAAATCAGGGATCGTCCTAAAGATAACTGGCAAAATCCTTTTGAAACCACATCATTGACCGATATGCTGGTGAACCCCGCCACGATGCTGCAACACAACTGGTTTAAACTGCAGGATTATTTCCAGGTTGACCAGTTGAGTTACCTTAGGCAGAATGATCCGTTCTTTCACCGCATAGGAATCATGTACTTACCGGAAAAGCCCGAAAAAACGGCTGCTTTGAACTTTCATTTATCCGGAAGAGAAAAGGTGGATGTGATACAGTCATTCAATAATCCGCTGAATAAAAAATCCATCGCTGCCCTGAGTGCATTGCTCAAAAATTAAGGCTGTAATAAACGGATTGCTTTTTCTAGGATCTCAATCCGGAATTCTGTATTTGTTTGTGCAGGCTCACCATCTATGTGAAGCGGAGCATTCTCCGGATTTTTGATACAAATGTTTTTTGTCTGGAAATAATAAATATCATGCGGATCATTTTTATCATCCACCGGTGCAATCCTTCCGAATTTTACATGCCGCAAAACAGAAAAGATCATTTTTAATTTGTTCATTTTATTCACCGCAACAATGTCGATCAGTCCATCAGATAAACTTGCTTTGGGAGCGATGGTAAAATTATTTCCGAACTGGTTGCTGTTGGCAATGCTGATGAAATAACTTTTTAAGGAAATGGTTCTATGTCCTTCTGTAATTTCAAAAGAATAAGGTTTGGCAGACACAAAATTCCTGATCGTTTGTTTTACATAGGAAGCAAGACCTCGTTTTTTTTGTTTTGCAAAATCATGTGCCACCTGTGCATCAAAACCAATTCC
Organism: Chitinophagaceae bacterium; assembly: GCA_031410455.1. GTDB lineage: Bacteria > Bacteroidota > Bacteroidia > Chitinophagales > Chitinophagaceae > Ferruginibacter. The sequence goes on from JANNZE010000348.1 coordinate 1,915, forward strand.
GCATAACATACAACTGAAAGCATCATTGATACGGAATGCATCTATATACGATGATCTTCCATTTATAATGATTTGTAATGCTTTGTCCAGATTTGCAGAGATGCCTGCAGCAAATGCAAGTCCGTTGCCGGATCCTAAAGGTATGATACCAACATTCACATCCTGGTTCAATAAACAGGAAGAAACCTGGCTCACAGATCCGTCACCGCCACAAACAATAACATCAGTGATCTTTTCTTTTTGTATTCGTTCACACAGCCAGGCATAATTGCCATCTTTAGCTGTATCTGCAAATTCAAAATTCAGCTGATGTTGCTGGCAGGTATGTTCAATTACCGGCTTTAAATTTTTTTTATTTTTTGTACCGGATATCGGGTTGATCAGGAATATAATTTTTCTCATCACCAGCGTATTAAAGCACTCGCCCATGTAAAGCCGCTTCCGAATGCGGCAAGGCAAACGAGATCACCTTCTTTTATTTTTCCCTGTTCCCATGCTTCTGTTAATGCAATCGGAATGGAAGCAGCTGTTGTGTTACCGAATTTCTGAATGTTATTGTATACACGATCATCATCAAGCCCTAACTTCTTTTGTACAAATTGAGCAATTCTGAGATTGGCCTGGTGTGGTACTAGTAATTTTATATCATTTACAGAAAGCTGATTGGCTGTCAATGCCTCATTGATCACTTCCGGAAATTTTTCGATCGCCTTTTTAAATACTGCAGGTCCATCCATATTCGGAAACAATTGTGCATTGTCGATCATTGAATGGCTTAAAAACATTTCGCCCATTTCTGCCTGGTCAAAATCTGCAACTTTTTCCGCTGTCCAGTAATTGGCATGCGTTCCCGGATTATACATTGCCAGTAATTCTGCATTTTCTCCGTCGCTGTGCAAATGCGTGCTCAGTATACCGCGACCAGTTTCTTCTGTTGGCTGTATTACGGCTGCACCTGCACCATCACCAAATATTACGGTTATATTTCTGCCTCTTGTACTGAAGTCCAAACCGAAAGAATGTTTCTCACTTCCTATTACCAGGATATTTTTATACATGCCACTGCGGATATATTGATCGGCCACAGACAATGCATACACAAATCCGCTGCACTGATTACGTATATCGAGTGCACCGATCTCTTTCATTTTCATGGCACGCTGTACCAGTACTCCGCATCCCGGAAAATAATAATCAGGACTGATCGTTGCAAAAATGATGAAATCAATATCAGTTGCGGCAACACCGGCACGTTGTAAGGCAATTTCTGCTGCCTTAATGCCCATAGTGGTGGTTGTTTCACCTGTACGATCCGCATAACGCCTTTCTTTGATACCTGTTCTTTCCTGTATCCATTCATCTGAGGTATCCATGTATTTCTTAAGATCCTCGTTGGTTACCACATTAGGTGGTACATAATATCCTAAACCTTTGATAATGGCACGTGGCATAATCAGGCATTTACAGTATTTAATGTTCTCCAGAGAAGATCTTTCAGTTCTGTTAAACCGGTATTGGTGATGGAAGAGATAAAAATATGCGGAATGTTTTCCGGGAGTTCTTTTTCGATCTGTGATATTAATTCTTCATCCAGCATATCAACTTTACTGATAGCGATCACAAAATCTTTCTGTAGCATATCCGGATTATATTGTTCCAGTTCATTTTTCAGAATATCAAATTCCTTTTTATGATCGGCACTGTCTGCAGGTATCAGGAATAATAATATAGAGTTGCGTTCAATGTGTCTCAGGAAACGATGGCCTAATCCTTTACCTTC
>JANNZE010000349.1:0-3720 GCA_031410455.1 Chitinophagaceae bacterium
GTTGCTGCTGCCATCCAAAGGATCAAAAAGGCATACATATTTTGAATTGTTACTGATCTCGTCGTCAAAGATCACCACATCATCCAGTTCCTCACTTCCAATGCCTGCACAACTGATACCATGCTGCAAAACGCCCATGAACTGGTTATTGGCAAATACATCCAGTTTCTTTACTTCTTCTCCCTGCACATTCATGGTACCTGCATCTCCCAGGATATCCACCAGGCCTGCCTTATTCACCTCCACATGCACTCTTTTGGCTGCAAGGCCCATATCTCTTAATAAACCTGATAATTCACCGGTTGCCTTCGGAAAATCACGCATCTGCTGAATGGTAAATTCATCAAGCGTCTGAATTTTTCTATTGATTGCCATAAAACTAATATCGGTTTATTGTTTAAAGTTAGATTTGCAGCTCAAATGTAATAAGTTTCAAAGAGGTATTTGCATCAAAAGAAGTAAAGATGAATGTGTACAAATTCGGAGGCGCCAGTCTCAATAGCATCGACCGCATCAAAAACACGGCAGACATCATTCAGAAGAATGCCGGGAACAAGACACTGATCGTAATATCAGCCATGGGAAAAACAACCAATGCACTGGAAAAAGTAGTGTATAGTTATTTTGACAACAGGAAGGAGGATGCATTGAAATTATTTGAACAGATCAAGGAAAATCATATCAATACGCTCAAATACCTGGTTACCCTGCAATGGAATGAAGCGATGCAAAACCTTACTGATTTTTTTACTGAGGTGGAATGGATGCTGCACGATAAACCTGTAAGGAGTTTTGATTATTATTATGACCAGGTGGTTTGTTGTGGCGAATTACTGAGCAGCAGTATCTTAAGTGCATTTCTTACAGAAAATAAAACGGACAATGCATGGCTGGATGTGAGAGACATCATTAAAACGGATAATAATTTCCGTGATGCCGGAATAGACTGGAAGCAAACAAGTGAACTTATCGATCAGCAGGTGAAACGTTTTTTTGAAACCACCAATGTGGTGATCACACAGGGTTTCATAGGATCAACGGATGAAAATGAAAGCACCACTTTGGGAAGAGAAGGCAGCGATTATACAGCTGCTGTTTTTGCCAACCTGATGAATGCAGAGTCTGTTACCATCTGGAAAGATGTGGAAGCGGTGATGAGTGCTGATCCAAAACAATTTACAGAAGCGAAAAATATTCCTTTTTTAAGTTATAAGGAAGTGATAGAAATGGCTTTTTACGGAGCGCAGGTGATTCACCCTAAAACCATCAAGCCTTTATACAACAAGAACATTCCCTTACTGGTAAAAAGTTTCCTGGATCCTTCCCTGCCGGGAACGTTGATCAACAACCAGATGCCGAAGCAAATACCACCCGTGATCGTTTTAAAACAAAACCAGGTACTCCTTTCTTTTCAGTCGCGTGATTTTTCATTCGTGGAAGATGAACTGGCAGAAATGTCGCAGCAATGGTTTCAGCAGCTGAAGATCAAATCCAATCTTTCGCAACATACAGCTATTTCATTGTTGTGTTGCCTGGATGATCATGCAGAAAAAATAGACCAGCTGGCAGCACTGGCTTCTGAAAATTTTGATGTGATGATAGAGAAGAATTTAAGTTTACTAACGATCCGTCATTACCCCGAATCATTTGATCAGTACACAGAAGGGAAAACAATATTACTGGAACAGAAAACGGAAGAAACGGTGCAGATGGTGTTGAGGTGAATTAAAATTAAAAATGAAGAATTATAAATTAAAAATTAAGATGGAATAAATTTTACTTTACTGGATATAGACCTGGTCCGTTGTTCTTTAATTCAAAGTTTGTGACATTGTATTTGAAACTGTAATAAATAAAAGAAAAATCGTAAGTTTCAAATATGATTTCATTAATTTTTAATTCTAGATTTCACATTTGTAATTGAAGAATTTTCAATGCACCACATATTCACCTTTGCGGTTCACCATGATCACCGGCAATTGCTTTTTCAATTCAAAAAAATCAAACACATTCTTCAGCTGGTTATTGAATTCTTTTAAAGCAAGATTATCTTTTATACTAGATTCCAAATACTCCACCGACTTTTTTACATTGTAACGTACCGGATAAACATGTACGGGAATAAATTCCTGGCCCTGTGCCCGAACATAAGATGATAAAATAAACAACTCTTCCACCGGAACATCCATTACGGCAATACATCCCGTTGACACGCAATTTCCATGTATATAAATACTGTTGCCTGGACGGGCAGGATCACTCAGTATTTTATCGGATGCATTCGGATAATTAATACCCAGGGCTAAATGATAATTGCTGTTAGGGTTCATTTCATTGATGTGATAAAATCCTTCGGGAACCTGGTAATCTCCTTCCATTCTCTTCGGCCCCATCGTTCCGCTCTGCATGCAGATCTTATACGTTTTGAATAATTTATAAGGATCCTCCGGGTTATTTTTCACCCATACTTCCAGTTGCCTTTCGTACTTGAAACTGCGTATGTACATCGATTGCGGAGGCCAGGCTAATTTCTGTTTATCAAATTGTTTTTTCAGCGAGTCTTCCATTTTCGCATAAGTATCCGGCATTTTAAACCGCTGGATATTCAGGAAAGATGTTTGTGCAACGGAAACGTTTACAAAAAGTAAAAAAGAAAAAATTAAAAGGAAAAATAGTTTACTAAAATACATAGATCATGAATGTAATAAACACAACGGATATTATTTGTTAATTAAAGATTCCCGCGGTTAGCCTGTTCTCTTTCCAGCGCTTCAAATAATGCTTTGAAATTTCCTTTCCCGAAACTCTTGGCACCTTTCCGCTGAATGATCTCAAAAAACAAAGTTGGTCTGTCTTCCACCGGCTTACTGAAGATCTGTAATAAATAACCTTCCTCATCACGGTCTATAAGGATGCCTAATTCTTCCAGTGGTGCAAGATCTTCATCTATCTTTCCCACCCGATCCAGCACATCCAGATAATAACTTTTGGGCACCTGTAAAAATTCAACACCGCGGCTTTTAAGATCTGTAACGGTTTTTACAATATCGTGTGTGGCAACAGCAACGTGTTGTACACCTTCGCCATTATAGAATTCAAGATATTCTTCTACCTGACTTTTCTTTTTGCCCTCTGCAGGTTCGTTGATCGGAAATTTCACATAACCATTTCCGTTACTCATCACTTTACTCATCAGCGCAGAATATTCGGTAGAGATATCATTGTCGTCAAAAGTCAGAATATTTTTAAAACCCATTACATCTTCATAAAATTTCACCCATGGATTCATCTGGTTCCAACCCACATTTCCTACGCAGTGATCCACATACAATAAACCAGTTGGTGGCGGATTATAAGTTGTTTTCCACTCACGGAAACCCGGCATGAAAGTTCCGTTGTAATTCTTTCTCTCCACAAAAAGATGCACGGTATCTCCATAAGTATGGATTCCGCTTAACACGATCTCGCCATTATCATCTGTAAGATGCTGCGGTTCCATATAACTTTTAGCGCCCCGTTTTGTAGTTTGCTCCCATGCATCAGTTGCGTCTTCTACTTTCAATGCCAGCATTTTTACGCCATCGCCATGTTTGTAAATATGATCGGCGATCTCATTTCCGGTGCGCAAAGGTGTTGTAAGCACAAAAGTGAGTTTCTCCTGGCGGATCACATAACTTACCCTGTCCATCATACCAGTTTCAGGGCCAGCATAGGCAAGCG
>JANNZE010000350.1:0-2518 GCA_031410455.1 Chitinophagaceae bacterium
AGTGATTATTGTGGGAGATATTACGGAAAATGAGATCCTGCCGGAATTGTCTTTCTTAAATAAACTTCCTGCACAGAAGATCGATTTCCCGGCATTGGTTAAAACACCATCCGTAGAAAAAACAAAAATTTATATTGTTGATGTTCCGAATGCAGCTCAGACGGAATTCCGTGTAGGACATCTTACAGATCTTACATACGATGCCACAGGTAATTACTACAGAGCAGGTCTTGCTAATTATAATTTCGGAGGGTCATTCAACAGTCGCGTGAACATTAATTTAAGAGAAGATAAAGGCTGGACTTATGGTGCACGCAGCGGATTTTCTGCAGATAAATACAGCGGATCATTTGCATTCAGCAGTGGTATTAAAGCAGCGGCTACAGACAGTGCTTTGTATGAAGTACTGAATGAACTCGCCATGTTGCGTAAAGACGGATTCAAAGATGAGGAGGTGGTTTTTATGCAGAATTCTATAGGGCAAAGTGATGCACGTAATTATGAGACAGGCCCTCAGAAGGCTGCATTCATCGGCAGAATTCTGCAATACAATCTTCCGGCGGATTATGTGAAGCAGCAAAATGATATCCTGAATTCCATCTCAAAAACAGAACTCAATTCCATTACCAACCGTTATATCAATCCTGATAAAATGAACATCGTATTGGTAGGGGATAAGAAAAAAATCATCAGCGGACTTTCCAGGTTCAATCTTGAAATAATTGAACTGGATGCCGATGGGAATCCCAGACAAAACTAGGCTCAGACAAGAAAGCGGCTCCGGCCGCTTTTTTTATCATTTTATTGGGTGCATTTTTATAGATAGAAATGTACATTGCTTTATTAATCCATTTGCATGCGGTTTATTTTTACTGTTATTTTCTTTTTTTCTGTTATTTGCGTAAATGCTCAGCCGTTGAAACGCGAAATGAGAGGTGCATGGTTGACCACTTTCGTAAATATCGACTGGCCGGTGCGAACCCAGTCTCCGCAGCAGCAAAGAGAATCGCTTATTTCAATTTTAAATACCTACCGTTCCATTGGGATCAATACTGTTTTTCTGCAGGTAAGAAGCCAGTGTGATGCCATGTATGCGAGTGATATTGAACCCTGGTCGGCAGATCTCACCGGCGTTCAGGGAATGGCACCATTTCCGTTATGGGATCCTCTTGCATTTGCCATAGACGAATGTCATAAGAGAGCTATCGAAATTCACGCATGGATGAATCCTTACAGAGCCGTGGCCAATACAGCCAACCTGCCCAATTTTGCACCGTCTCATATTGCACGTACACATCCTGAATGGTTGTTGCATAACGGTACACTGCGAACGCTGGATCCGGGCCTGCCCGAAGTAAGGGCCTACATCATGCGGATTGTAAAAGATGTTGTAAACCGTTATGATCTTGACGGCATTCATTTCGATGATTATTTTTATCCGGAAGGATATGTGAATGATGAATCGACTTTTATAAAATATGCCAATGGATTTACAAACAAAGGAGACTGGAGAAGAAATAATGTGAATCTTCTGATCAGAGAACTGGGAGCGGAGATCAGCAAACTGAAACCATGGATGAAATTCGGGATTTCCCCTTCCGGGATTTACCGTAATTCAACCGATCCACAGGTAGGTTCTCCAACAAACGGAATGGAACATTACAGCACACTTTTTTCTGATACTAAAAAGTGGCTGCAGGAAGGCTGGATAGATTACCTGATTCCACAGGTGTATTACAGCAGCCGTCAATCCAATGCACCTTATGCAACCGTTGTAAATTGGTGGCAACAGCAACATTACAACCGTCATATTTATATTGGCATCGGAACATATAAGATAGGAAATGGTGAATCAGCCTGGAGCAATCGCTCAGAAACACCTAACCAGGTAAGGGTGAACCGTACTTTCAAAAATATAAAAGGACAGTCTTTTTATAATACCGCCAGCATCATGGCCAACCGCCTGGGAGTAAAAGATTCCCTTACCAGTTTATTCAACCCGTTGGCATTGCCGCCGGAAATGCCGTGGAAGAACTGGCAAAAACCAAAATCGCCCGTTGAATTATCTGTCTTTAATAAAGGAGAAGAAATTTCTTTAGCCTGGCACCGTCCTGAATTTACGGATGAGTTGAATAAAGCAAAGTATTTTATTATTTACCGTTCTTCAGAACCTGTGATAAATACCGATGATCCATCTCAGATTTTATTGGTCACTGCAGATACAATGTTCAGCGATCATGCAGACGATAAGGTATATTATTATGCAGTTTCATCTCTGAGCAGAACTTTCAATGAAAGTATGATCTCTGAAACTGTATCCAATGCTGATACGAAATTTCCGGTATCCTATGTTTTGAACTGGATGATTGAAAAAGACCATGAAGTAAAATTGCGTTGGAAAGAACACGGACTGGATACGATCAAAATATTTGAACTGGAAAAATCAATGGATGGTATCAGTTATCAAACATATAAAACACTGGTTGTTGTTAAGCGTAATGATGAATACCTGGTGAAT
>JANNZE010000351.1:0-1595 GCA_031410455.1 Chitinophagaceae bacterium
ATCTTTTTCAATGATCTGCAAATTATTGTCAGCAACCATTTTCTTTAATAGCAGGGACGCTTCCACGGATTTTGAAGGAATATTATTTCTTTCCAGAAAACCATGCAGCTTTTTATTGGGATACAGTATATAACTGTTCTGGTCTTTTCTGTACAATGCACTTTGCTTTAATGCGTCAAGCAACTGCAGACTTTCATTCGCGTTAAGTTGCTCAGAACATAAGACACCTACCTGCCCTTCCAGCATTTCACTGAGATAAGAAATTTTTAATTCTTCCTGCTCAAAACTCAAAAGGTTGTAAGCATGAAATAAATTGTCTTTTCTTTTATTGGCATTTATGGAATGTTCAGCGAATTGAATGGTGGTGTTTAAAAAAGCAGAAAGTTCAGCCAAAGACAGGTTTATTTTATCACCAGAAAATCCATGATCATAAACCTGGTTTCTGAAATTGCTGCCGGCTACACCCAATGCATCTGTTATTTTTTTTCTGTTTTTATCATCAATGAAAGAACTGAGTAAATGCGAATGGCCTGAAAAAATACCGGAGAGTTGTATAAAAAATAAATGCAGTTCTTTTGAAACAGGAACGGTATCATCCTTCGATTTTTCAATTACATTTTGTAAGAATTTTAAAAACCTTCTGAGGTAATATAGCGTAACCATCGAAACTCCATTGCCGACCAGTGCATTGTTGGCATCATTCCATTCCGGGCGCTGTGTATTCATCCAAATGCCGCCTTCCGGTACAAAGTTGGAAAGTTTGGAAAGCGCAGTTGCTAAAATCTTTTCTGCAAAGTTTACCCGGTAAATAGTTCCGTTTGTATTAAGTAATGCACCATCTGCGCCCAACTGCTGTATACGTTCATGAATTTGTTTTTCATTGTGATGATCAAATTCAATAGTGTCTTTCGGATTTTTTACAATATCGCCATAAGATTTAATGCGGTAAGGTACATTGGCATATACGTAATGGTTGTTGCTTAATAAATTTTCAATTGCTCCCGACTGGTGTTGTTCTGCAAACTCCAGAAACTTCAGCAGATAAATGATCTGGTGATCACCCCAATAACCGATATACGACCAGGGATTATCTGGCTCAATGGTTTCCCAGTCAAAACCATCTTTTGTAACCCTGTATGGATTATAACCATCGAAGGTGGAAGCATTTAAAAATTTGGAGATCATTCCTTCAATAAATTCTGGATAGGAATGTGCGAGGGCTTCCCAGTTCTGAAATATATCCCGCCAGTTACCCTGGTAATCTAAAATTTTAGATCCATCCAACTCACTTTTTGTGTTGATAGAAAATTGATTCCATGGCCGGCTGGGATCTCCATGTCTGCGGCTGAATTTGAGTGGAAGGTATTCTGTTGCCAAACGAATAAAATCAGGATTACCTGATGATTTGGCCAGTTTCTTCAATTCGAATAAGGAGAAAATTTCACTGAGTTCAGATAACCAGCTTTGTGCTTCTTCAAATATTTTCTTATTGGCTTTTTGAAGGTAGTGCTGAAAATCCCATTTTTCGATCTGATAATTATTGTCAAATATGCCGCCACGCATGATGTTGAACAATACGTTGGAGTAATGCCTTG
>JANNZE010000352.1:0-2607 GCA_031410455.1 Chitinophagaceae bacterium
CTGAAACTCCCTTAATGCAGCAACACAATGCCATCAAGGCGAAATATCCTGATGCCATTTTACTTTTTCGTGTCGGGGATTTTTATGAGACTTTCGGACAGGACGCCATCATTGCTTCCAAAGTGCTGGGCATCACACTCACCAGGCGCAACAACAACAATGCATCATCACAGGAACTAGCAGGTTTTCCGCACCACTCCCTCGATACATATTTACACAAACTGGTGAAAGCCGGCTACCGTGTTGCCATTTGTGATCAGTTGGAAGATCCAAAAACCACGAAAGGAATTGTAAAAAGAGGCGTTACAGAATTGGTAACGCCAGGTGTTGCCACCAATGATAAATTACTGGAACACAACAGTAATAATTTTCTGGCTGCTCTTCACTTTACAGATCATGCAATAGGAATCGCATTTCTCGATATTTCTACAGGTGAATTTTTTATAGCGGAAGGAGACAAAGAATACACTGATAAATTGTTACAAACGCTGCAACCATCAGAAATTATTTTCCAGCGTAACAAACAAAAATATTTTAAGGAAACTTTCGGCAATCACTTTTTTACGTATTCTCTGGATGAATGGATTTTCCAGGAATCGTATGCTACCGAAATACTGCTGAAACATTTCGGCACACACAGCCTGAAAGGTTTTGGCATAGAAGCATTAACGGAAGGGATCATTGCCTCTGGTGCGATACTGCATTATTTAAAAGATACAGAGCATCCACATCTGAATCATATCACATCCGTACAAAGGATCAACCGTGAAGAACATTTGTGGATGGACAGATTTACTATACGTAACCTCGAACTGATCGGCAATGGAGAAGAACATTCCTTATTCCGCACCATCAATCATACGGTATCTCCTATGGGTGCCAGATTAATGAAAAGATGGATGCTGATGCCACTCAACAATCTTCTGCAGATTGAAGAAAGATTACATGCAGTTGAATATCTGATTAAAGAAACTGATCTGCGTAATAAAATTATACACCATATTAAGATGGCTGGCGACGTTGAACGCCTTGCCGCAAAAGTTCCTTTAAAAAAAATAAACCCGCGGGAAGTTTTACAGATCGCAAAAGGTTTACAGCAAACAGAATCACTGAAACAAATTTGCGGTCAGTCTGACAATGCCTATCTGAAGCGACTGGCAGATGCATTGAATGCCTGTACACTGATGCTGGAAAAAATTACCAGGCTGTTACAGGAAAATCCTCCTGTAAATACCAACAAAGGCGGGCTTATCGCAGAAGGTATCCATGCTGAACTGGATGAATTAAGAATGATATCCAGCGGAGGAAAAAATTATTTATTACAATTGCAGCAAAAGGAATCGGAGATCACCGGCATTTCTTCCCTGAAGATCGGATATAACAATGTATTTGGTTATTACCTGGAAGTAACGAATATGCACAAAACAAAAGTTCCGGTTAACTGGATCCGGAAACAAACACTTACTTCTGCTGAAAGATATATAACGCCGGAACTCAAAGAATACGAAGAAAAAATATTAGGTGCAGAAGACAAGATCGTACTGATAGAACAACAACTCTTCCAGGAATTACTGAATGAATTACAGGACTATATAGCACCGATGCAAACCAACGGTCATGTAATGGCGATACTGGATTGTTTATGCTGTTTTGCTGCCAATGCCATTTCGCATAATTACAAAAAACCTGTTTTGCATGAAGGAGATGAACTGATACTGGAAGCCAGCCGTCATCCTGTAATTGAAAGGCATTTAGCGGTGGGTGAACAATACATCAGCAATGATATTATACTTAACAACCAGCAGCAGATTATCATCCTTACAGGCCCGAACATGAGTGGTAAGAGTGCTATTCTCCGGCAAACTGCACTCATCACGCTGATGGCGCACATGGGAAGTTTCGTTCCGGCGGCATCCGCAAAAATTCCGCTGACGGATAAGATTTTTACGAGGGTTGGTGCATCTGATAATTTAAGCGGCGGAGAAAGTACATTCATGGTGGAGATGAATGAAACGGCAAGTATCATCAATAATTTAAGCAGAAGAAGCCTGATCATTCTCGATGAGATCGGACGAGGAACTTCCACCTACGATGGTATTTCTATCGCCTGGAGCATTGCGGAATTTTTACACGAATCGCCGCATATGCCTAAAACTTTATTTGCCACACATTATCATGAACTGAATGAACTGGAAAATAAATTTGACAGGATTAAAAATTTTCATGTTACCAATAAAGAACAGGCGAACAAAATCATTTTCCTGCGCAAACTGGCAACGGGCGGAAGCAAACACAGTTTTGGTATTCACGTGGCCCGAATGGCCGGTATGCCGCCATCACTGATAGACAGGGCAAATGAAATATTATTACAACTGGAGGAAAAGAACGGGCAATCCGGAAATGCCGGAGAAAAGATCAGTACACATAAATCCAAAGTTCAGCTGAGTATATTTGATGAACATTCTGCCACTTTTGAGAACATCAGGAATTTACTGAATGCTGTTGATATCAACCGGCTCACACCTGTAGAAGCATTACTTAAGTTGCAGGAAATCAAAAATACCATCAAATAGTTGTTAAATAGTTTTAACGGGTGCAACAATTGGC
>JANNZE010000353.1:0-2978 GCA_031410455.1 Chitinophagaceae bacterium
AATCAGCTTAGCCACCTGCTCTCTTGCATAATCCACTGCTTCTTCCGCCTTCCAGCCAAATGGATGATTACGGCTCGCCGCATTTCCAAAATCCTCTAAAAAATAAGGGGTCATCGCTTCCAGCACTCTCGGATCCATCGGTGTGGTTGCGTTATTATCAAGATATATAGGCAATTTCAACATATTCAATTTCTTTTAATTTCTTTCTATAACAACAATAACACAAAATTACTGCAATTGGTTTTATTTTGCTGTGCGTATATAACGTCCAATTGTCATTTTACGTATTTCGTAAACCTTTCTGTTAACAACTTAACGTTTCATTAAAAACTATCATCATGTTACATGCCGAACATATAGGAATTGCTGTTAAGAGTCTGGACCTATCCATCCCGATTTTTGAAAAACTGCTCAATACTTCGTGTTATAAAGTGGAAACGGTGACCTCTGAGAACGTAAAAACGGCATTTTTACAGACCGGCCAGACCAAGATCGAACTTTTGGAAAGTATGACAGAAGACGGGGTGATACGCAAATTCATAGATAAAAAAGGGGAAGGTATCCACCACATTGCTTTCGCCGTAGATGATATTTATGCCGAAATGAAGCGTCTTCAATCAGAAGGTTTCGTATTACTGAACGAGGAACCTAAGGCCGGGGCCGATAATAAACTAGTTTGTTTCCTCCATCCCAAACATACCAACAGCGTACTTATAGAGATCTGTATGGATAAAAATTAATCCTGCAGAAAAGGATTGAACTGTTTTTCATCACCGATGGTAGTTGGATTGCCATGACCGCTATATACTTTGGTTTGTTCCGGTAAACTGAAAAGGATGCTCCTGATGGCGTTTACCAGTATATCAAAATTACCACCCGGAAGATCTGTTCTTCCGATACTTCCCTGGAATAAAGCATCTCCACTGATCGCGAAACCGCCGTTTTTATGGTAAAATGTTACACTGCCCGGACTATGGCCCGGTGTAAATAAAACTTCCAGTTCTTCTTCCCCTACCTGTATAGGGTTACCAGGAATAATGTATTGAATTTCTCCGTTGTAATTATCAAAAGGCAGATTATACATTAGTCCGCTGGCAGGAGCAAAATCCAGTAATTTTTTTTCTTCGGGATGAATATGAAGGATCAGGTTATATTTCTCTGCTACGAATTTATTTCCGAATACATGATCCAGGTGACAATGCGTATTAAGCAGCAAAACCGGCTTTAACCGCCTGGATTCAATGAAGGCCGCCAGTTCTTCTTTTTCATCATCATAATAGCATCCCGGATCAATGATGGCACAATTTCCTTTATTATCGGAAAGGATATAGGTATTTTCTGCGATCGGGCTGAATGTAAATGAATGAACGGTTAACATTTTTTTTCGCAAGATAACATCAATTCATGTTCCTTATTAACTACTGCACTGTTTAAGCATTTGTTAAGCCTTGCCATGGCTTTTTAAAAAATTCATTATCACAACTGAATCAAGTAATTTTAAACAATAAACTGTTTAGAAGGTATGGTAAAGTTCAGCAGACTGATTTTGATAATATTTGCATTGATTTTTCTTTCCCCAGATACACATGCACAGGTGAATGCGGTAACATTTGGCAAGAACCGTATTCAGTATAAAAAATTCAAATGGCAATATTATCAGACACAAAATTTCAATGTGTTTTTTAATGAAGGCGGAATGGAGATCGCCAAATATGTAGCACAATTGGCGGAAAAAGAATTGTCGCAAATAGAATCCGCCGCTGAATACAGTTTGCAGCGCCGTGCCAACCTGATATTGTACAACAACTATACAGATTATCGCCAGACCAACATCGGCCTGGAAACAGATATCCTGAGTATCGGCGGAGTTACCAAACTGGTGAACAATAAAATGGTGTTGTATTTTGATGCGAACCATGCAAATCTTAAAAGACAGGTTCGTTTAGGTATCGCCAATGTACTTACACAAAATGTTTTGTTCGGGGATGACATTGGCGAAGTGGCCGGTAACCAGACCTTCTTGGATCTTCCTTCCTGGTTCATCGATGGTTATATAGCCTATCTGGGAGAAAACTGGAGCACAGACCTGGACGATGAGCTGAAAAGTGAAATGCTCAGTGGCAACTATAATAAGTTCAGCAAATTCGCTTTTGAAAAACCTTTACTGGCAGGACATGCATTCTGGTATTTTATAGAAGAAAAATACAAGAAAGAAAACGTTACTTATTTTTTATACCTCACCCGGATGCATAAAAAACTGAATAAGGCCAGTGTGCAGGTGACCAAGAAAAAATTCAAAGACCTGCAGGCGGAATTCATGGAATATGAAGAAGAAAAATACCTGAAAGATATCACCCGCAGGAAATCCTATCCAAAGGGAAATATGGTGGATGGATTCGATATCAGTCCACGACTGAATTATTACCGGTTCAATGTGAACCCCAATAAAAAAGACAATTCCTATGTGGTTACACAGTATAAAAAAGGAATTGTACGTGTGATCCTGAATTATGATTATGAAAATAAAACGCTGATAAAATATGGTGTTCGTTCACTGGAAAACCAGATTCACCCAAGTTATCCAATGATGGCATGGGATCCGAAAGGAACAAGGATCTCTATCATTTATCCGGATGAAGGAAGATTGAAATTAATGGTTTATGATGTGATCGCAGGAAGTAAACAATACCTGTATGATCTTACAGAGGAATTCAGCCAGGTTCAGGATGTAAAATATATGCTGGACAGCAGAACTCTATTATTATCTGCTGTAAAAAACGGTCACACAGACATCTTTACCTACAACCTCGAAAGCAGAAGAGTACAACAGATCACCAATGATGTGTATGATGATCTGGATGCATCATTTGTTGCATTCCCTAATAAAACCGGAATTATATTTTCCAGCAACCGGCCATCTGCTATTGCAAGAACATCCGACACTGTTTTACCAAGTAACTATCGTTTCAATTTTTTCC
>JANNZE010000354.1:0-10332 GCA_031410455.1 Chitinophagaceae bacterium
CGAATATGATTAATGATGGAATTTCCTGCGAGCAAAAGTTTGAACTTCTTAAATTATATTTCCATATG
Source organism: Chitinophagaceae bacterium (assembly GCA_031410455.1). Taxonomy (GTDB): domain Bacteria; phylum Bacteroidota; class Bacteroidia; order Chitinophagales; family Chitinophagaceae; genus Ferruginibacter. The sequence goes on from JANNZE010000354.1 coordinate 69, forward strand.
CAAGGAATTAAGTTTGTAACCGAAGATTTATAAAACAACTGCAACTAACATGAGTGCTGCCGCAATGCAGGGCTTTTGTGCATATTTTCTCAGCTTTTTAAGCTATATTCATCAGCGGTTTGCGCCATAAGGCCAGGCCAAATTTATGGCCTAGCCAGGCAGAAGTACTACTATGTTCCTGCAATCGGCAGCACATTACGTTTGCAGCAACTTTTATTAAAATCATCAATTATAAAAATGATGCCTTATATGACTAAAATCTGCGGACTTCTATCAATGATTTTTGTACTTACAATATTCGCTGAAGCACAAACAGGTTCGAATATTATTCTATATGGTAATAATAAAGTGATTGGTAATTATATTACTATTGACGGAGCCAAACCATATTTTTAAGTATATGGACAGGGTGAGCCTATTGTTTTAATTCATGAAATGGTGGATTTAAATAAAATTAAATGTCCTGTAGTAGTAATGTCAACTAGTAGAGATATTATTCCTGAAGAGCATACTTTATTTATATACCGTAATATTTCGAATTCTAATCTTTGCATTCTAACAGGCGAAAATCACTACGTTACAAAAAATAATCCTGACTTATTTAAATAAATTGTAGAGAAATATTTAGAGAAGAATTATAAAGGCAAAGATTTAAGGCATTAATAATAATGCTGCTGCTAACCGGATCGTTACTATGTGCAATGTTTTCACTTTGTTTTGCATCTTTTTTGTTATATTCATTAGTGGTTAGCTCCATAAGGCAAGGGTTAATGTAATGCTGAAACATACAACTGCATTGGTAAAACGTTTAGAAAAACAGATATATTTATTTATTAATTCTATTTGATCTTTATAAAGATAATAGGGAATGCCAAAACTACAGCCTGATCATGCAATGGTAATTATTTCCCTTACTTCTTCCTATTATAGACTTTACTTGTTATGAAATATTGAAACCTGTTTATAATTAAAAACAACTCAATGAAATTCCATTTATTAATTCTTTTTGTTATTCTGTTTCCGCTATTGAAACTAAATGCACAGGATAAACACAAAATTGACAGTCTAACACAGGTTTTAAACAAAACAAAAGACCAGGGAGCTAAATTTGGATTATACAAAATATTAAGTTCATTGGAGAATGAAAAATCGAAGTATAAGAACGAAATGTTGCTAAATGCAGAACTAAGCGGCAATAATGAATTGCAATTACAAACCTTTCGATTTATGGCTGAATTGTCAGGAAAAGACTCCAGCCAGTTCTACCTGGACAAAATGTTTGCACTAGCTAAGGAGAAAAAAAATGAAGAATACCAGGGATGGTATTATTTATACACTGGAAGTAAGCAGTATTATTTTGATGGCAATACAGTAAAAGCAATGGACTTAATTCAGCAGGCAAATATTATTGCTGTAGATAATCACCTTGATTCACTTGCTTACGAAGTAAATGTTATTTTATCTTCAATTCACCAGGATAAAGGGGAAAGATTACTGCAATATAAAATATTTATGCAGCAGCTTTCATTGGCAGAAAAAATAGGGGATGGCCGTATAGCTTTGGGAACTTACTGGCAAATATTTTGGTTTTACAACAGTCTAAAACAATACTCAAAGGCAAAGGAATATGCACTCAAAATATTGGAAAAAGGAAAAAGAAAAAACTGGACAGACTGGATAGAAGGCGGACATCATCTTCTCACGCACTTTTATACCAACGTAGGTGAATTTGAAATTGCTAAGTATTATTATATGGAGACCAATAAGCTTCGTAAACAAAATAATACTGCGCTTTCTGAGGATGATGATCTGCTCGATATTTATGCAAATTCAAATGACTTTTTGAAAATGTTAAGGGTTTTGCAAAAAAATGATATTATAATTAGTTCCTTTAAAAGAGATACTACAGGGTATGATTATTACGGTCAAGTGGCAAACTGTTATACAAAATTGGGTATTGCAGATTCGTCATATTATTTCCTTCAGAAAATGAAAAAAGTAAGTGAAAATAATGAAGCTAATAAGTGGATGTACTATGCTTTACTTGGTGATTATTTTAAACTTATTAATAATGTAGACAGTGCTGCGTTATATTATAGCAAAACAGATTCAGGAATTGGTGTGGGCAATAATTTAACTGCACGAATTGAAAGATATGCGAACCTGGATACGTTATATACCAAGCAGGGAAACTATCAAAAAGCATATTACTATAAAACACTTTGGATTCAATACAAGGACAGTGCAGCTGGATTATCGAAAGAAGGTGACCTGGTAGTATTGGAAATTGAAAGCGAGAACCAGCGAATGGAAGCAGAGAGAAGGTCGAGTTATAATATCCAATATATGGGTATAACAGCGGGACTTGCTTCAGTTTTTATCCTTTTGGTTTTGTTGGGTGTGTTTAGTACAAGCACATCGATTATAAGAGGTTTAAGCTTTTTTGCTTTTATTTTCTTTTTTGAATTCCTGATTTTATTGTTTGATAATTTCATTCACGAATTAACTCATGGTGAACCATGGAAAATACTTTCGATTAAAATTGTTTTGATTGCTATTCTCTTACCGTTTCATCATTACATAGAAAATAAAGTATCACATCATCTGCTACATAGAAAAAAAATATCAATTTTTAAATTAAAAAAAGTAAATCTGCAAACACCGGCTCCTATAGAAAACACCGGAAATGTAGTTTAATAATATATTTTGAAAATATTACTGCTGGAGAGCACTACGGCATTTATAATGTGCGTTGCTAAATGCAGGGTTTCGGTACATGATTTTTCAGCTTTTTATTCTATATTCATCATTACTAAGCAAAATAATGCAAGGCGAAATCTCTGACCGGCCTGAATGAAATAATTCTCTTTTCAATTATGCAGAAAAAAAGTTAGTTGCTGACATTTTTAAATTTGAATGCCTGATTGTTTTCCACATTTAAATAAAACTATGGTATATAAAAAATAATTCTTTTAAATATTGCGATTTCACTTTCAGCATTTTTACAGGCGCAGCATTCATTCATAAAACAGCAGAGACAATTGCAGGAAATAGTTGTAAAAATGTTTGAAGCTTTATCTTATAGTAATTCAGTAAATTTAAATCTTTTTGCACTGCTAAAAGGCTTGATCAGGCAGTTGGAACAATATTTTCAAACTGACCGGATGCGCTCAATTTCAATATTAATGGAAAAAACGATCACTTAAACATACAAATAGAATAACAATGAAAAAGCAATTGGTATTTATGTTTCTCCTTATCGGATCATTTGGTTTAGGATTTGCATTCCGGACTGTAACCAGTAAATCTGAAATACAGGAATCAAAAGGCAGAGTTACAGGTATTGGAGGAATATTTTTCAAATGTAAAAATCCAAAAATAGTCAGGGAATGGTATAGTAAACATTTAGGTTTGAATACAAATGATTATGGAGCTGTGTTTGAGTGGAGGCAAGGTGTTGATACTACAAAAAAAGGTTTTTTACAATGGAGTCCATTTAATGAGAAAACTAAATATTTTGAACCATCATCAAAAGAGTTCATGATTAATTACAGAGTAGAAAACTTAAATAACCTTCTCACTCAACTTAAAAATGACAATGTTGTAATTGTTGACAGTGTTCAATCTGTAGAATATGGAAAGTTTGTACATATCATGGATATTGAAGGAAATAAAATAGAATTGTGGGAACCTGATGATTTGGAGTTTGAAAAATTGGGAGTTCAAATTCACGCAAAAACAACAAAATAAGGTAACCTTAAATGAAATTTTATTTTTAATTATTCAGGAACGATGGCTGCAAAAACTGGTGGTTCAAGTATTTAAAACATTTTTTTAGAATTGCAATTTTGGGTTTAATCACATTGGGTTAGTTTGCATTTGTGTGATATATCTATTGCTTTAAACTATAACTTATAATTAGGAATATTCGATTGACTAAAAAAATAACCAATATCAGCTTTTGTTCAATTTGGGCTGGTAGAAAAAAATCTTCATTCTTATTTCTTTCAGCATAAATTTCATGGGTGAAATCTTTCTGCATTAGTTCTTAAAATCTGATTTTATTTTAAATCAGCATCGTTTGTAGAGAATAATAATGCCACTCCTCTAAAAATTGCTTTTAGTTGATGTTAATTTCATGATGAGTTCATTTATTTTAATAGTTTTTAAAATTCAAATTATGAAAAAATCTATTGTCCTGATCTTGTTATCAATGATAAAAAAGCTGCAATTATTCATACAGATGAAATTAATGCTGCTGCTAAAAAAGGAGAGGGGCTTGCCGTTGCAGACTCAATACTTAGAGTAATTTCAATGGAAGGGAAATATAATGTAGGTATTTCATTAGTCAGTCGCTCAAAAATAAATGGCAAAACACCACCTGATGCTATTGTACATGACGTTGTTACTGAAGTTTATTACATCATTGAGGGAAATGGTATTTTAATATTAGGCGGAACGCTTGATTCAGCTCAAAGGCTTCCTGCAAACAGTCCTGTAGTTCTTAAAATAACTGGTCCAAGTTCGCGGGGTAAACGTATCAGCGGTGGAATTCAATATGAAGTTGGATCAGGTGACATCATTGTAATTCCTCCAAACACACCACACGGATTTATTGAAATTGTTTCAAACAAGATTGTTTATACAATTGTACGTATTGATACTGAAAAAGTACTTGAATTAAAAAATTAAAGATAAAATATAATTAGGGTGTTTAATAAAAATACCATCTTCAGGATACATTATTTCATTCAAATTATTTATAATTTCTAAAGCTGGAATTTTAACTGATCAAATTACATGAGTCAAGAAAAAATAAAATATTACTGCATTATTTTTTGCATTATTTAAAACAATATTTTACTTACAACAGTCCTAATTAGCTTTTCGTAGTTTTACCAATAAATTTGATATATCTTTTCCGGAATTATTAAAAATGAGTAACACCTACATAAGTTTTGAATTTGTTAAAACAGATTTCAATAAAAAGCCTGAAAATATCAGTAAAAGATTTATAAAAACGGACGTGGATGTTACAGCTCCGGTTTCAAATCCCGATTTTATAAATAAATTTTCTGATGTTGTAAGGTGGTTTATTGAATTTGAGGATGATAGTTATTTTCCGAATAGAGAAATCGGATTCAATATACTTGGAGAACCAATTATTATCCTGCCATGGAAAGCTAATTATGGTTATTGGACAGACAGTAACGTAATTTTAAAAGATTTGAATTTTCATTTTAAAGTTACACAGATATCTAAATCTGAATTCACAGACAAATGGAACGATTTCGAGAGAATATTCGGAAAAGGTTAATTACATCGGTCCTAAATTTACTGCTTTTATAAATGATTCCATAAATAATATAATCTCTATTCTGCAATGCCGGAGATTTATTATTAAAATGTATCAATTCTTTTCAATTTAATTTTCTAAAACTCTGATTACTTTTACAAATCTGCTGAGATAATGTGGTGTAAGACTGCTAATAGTTACACCATAAGCTTTACCCGATGTTGAATGTATAAACTTAAGCGAATCATTTATATTGTCTGTTATTATTCCCATGTGTCCAACTTTTGTACTCGACTCATAGGTTTCTGTGAATAAAATCAGATCACCTTCTTCTGCATCTTTTCTATTTATATGTTTACCAGCATTCGTGAACTCAAATGACGATCTGGGGACGCTAATATTGAAGTGATTAAATACGTATGTAATAAATCCTGAACAATCGAATCCGGTTTTTGGGTTGGTTGATGCATATTTATAGGGAGTTCCAATTAAGGTTTTAGCAAAATTTACAAGTTCATGTTTACTTATACCATCCGTATTTTTTAAACTTTTTTGATTTAAAGTATCGTCCTGAACCAATGTTGTATTTAATACTGATGACATTTTGTTGGTTTCTTTTGACATTTCAGCACTTTCAGTATTTTGTTTTCTCGGATTACAGGATAACATAGTAAATATAAATAATAGGAGCATTGCTGTTTTCATATCACATCAACATCTATTATAGAGCCAAACTTTACATTGAAACGAAACTACCGCTGCTATCATGGCCGAAAGTTGTGTGCATTCCCAGGTTTAAAAATTTGTTACAGCTATTCAGAATTGACTAATTTGAGTTTGTGAAAAATATATTTCTACTTTCAATATTACTATTGATAACGTTGGAAGTTTATTGTCAAATTAGTTGCCTGGGCGGTTCAACTGGTATAGCATTTCAAAGTTTATTTGATTTCTGTGCAATTACAGCCGTGGTAATTTCAAGTTCAAAGTATGAATCGATTTCGTGGGCAATTCATACTGGGATATTGGTTGGTTATACGTAATCTATTTTGTTAACACCAGGGATAACTGTTTTCTTAAACAGAATATCCTTGTATTTCCAATATTAAGTCCAGAATTAATAAAGCAACTTTATTACTATTGATATCTGAAGGCAAATTTTATATTTAATTAAACATGATCTATTTAGTAATATTTCTCTTTGGATTACCATCTCTGATGCTGAGTATAGATTTTTTGCAATACCTGATTACAGGCAGACGACTTTTTCATAGGTTTATAATTCGCCTGTTGGAAATTGTGGGTATGTTAGGGTTTCCTGTATTTTACTTGTGGATGTTTGATGATAAGCTTAACAATTGTTGCAGTGAAAGTGCAACATTTTCTCCAGGTCACAAATTGACAATTTATGTCATCTTTGCAATTTGCAATATTGCCTATTTTTATTCAAGTTTCAAGAAAGAGATTACAGGTCCCATAATTGAAGTGCTGATAAATTCATTGCTTCTTCTAGGATTTCTTTTCAATTTTTTCGTTGGCATCCAGGTAGGGTTCTACTCCCTTTTTGGAAACCTTCCTGTCGCACTGCTTTTTATTTTCAGGATTGCAGATAATCACAAGAAAATAATTGCTATATCTGAACTTGAACAACCAGGCTCCAATAATAATTTCGTAAGAATTGGTTGGGGAATATTGAAGTCAAATCTCTTTATCAAATTACCAATATTATTAATTTTATGTCTGCCATTCCTGATAATTATATCTTCATTACTATTGCTTTTCGGACAAAAACCAGATTCACTTATAAGGGCTTTTACGGACACCTATAAACATGGCTTTTCCCAACTTGATTATTTATGTGACAATGTTGAGTGTGGTGGACATTTTTTATGTTCTGTTGCGGCAAATGGCCATAAAGATATTGTACATCCGATACGATATGGAGAAAGAAAAGCAAACAAAATTATTTGTAATCGTCAGCTTTTAATAGCTAATGCGTTTGAAGAACTTCTACAGCAAAAATTACCTCGCATTCATAAATTTATTCGTTACCATTATAACAAAGTTGGTAATATTATTCATCGGCATTATAGAATTTTCAACAACAAATTTATTGCTGACTTCATTTATATTTTAATGAAACCACTGGAGATATTATTTTTACTCATTTTATATACTTTTGACCAGAAGCCTGAAAACAGAATTTCCATGCAATACTTAAATAAGTTGGACAGACAGGCAATCAGGCAATTAAAATATGATAGGGATAGAAGTAATGTAAAAGCTATTATTACGTTATCAATATAGTTGACTTTTCAACTGTCAGAATATTGAAATGAAAACATTCTTTTCATTTTTCTTCAAAAAACTTACATTGTATTAATTACAAAAACATTTCATGCAAAATTCCCCTGATAAATTAAAATTCGAAAATAGCAAACAACAAGTGCTGCCTTTGAAGAATTTTCTGCTGCGATTAACCCGCTATGGATTGTTTGCTACAGTTTTAATTGTTTTTTCTGTAGGCATAGGTACGCTTGGTTATAGCTATTTAGGTGATTTGAAGCTGATTGACAGTTTTCATATGGCATGTATGATTTTAACGGGTATGGGACCTGTTTCTGAAATGAAAACGGATTCATCAAAATTATTTTCATCTTTTTATGCTTTATACAGCGGTATTGCCTTCCTTAGCATTACAGCTGTTTTCTTTGCTCCGATAATGCACAGGTTATTACACATATTGCAGGTAGAAAAAAATGAAACTGTTGAATAAGTTTTCAAAAAGCATAATTTGCATCGTTTCCATCTCAACAAAAATTCAATTATAATTCAGCTTGCTTCAACTTTCTAATTGTCAAATAAATTTGAATTTCTGATAAATAGTTTTATTCAGAATAAAATAGGTATCGATGAAAACTTTATACATCCAACTCTTTCGGCGAGTCTGAGAAACAACCTGCTGGAATTATTTTCTAAAAATGAATTTCATCTTGCAGGTACAGGCAATGATATTATTGATGATACTAAACTATACAGAAGTGACTCTATACACTGGCTTGACCGGCTGCATAACAATGAGCATGAGCATGAATTTTTCGATTTGATGGATGAGTTTATAATTTATTTAAATGAATCATGTTATGCCGGAATCAAGAGTTATGAATTTCATTACACTTTATATCCCGCAGGGAGTTTTTACAAAAGGCATTTAGACCAGTTCAGGAATGATGGAAGCCGTAAATATTCCATGATCATGTATTTGAATATTGACTGGCAGAAAGGGGATGGTGGTGAATTGAGAATTTACCAGGATTCTTTCGGTCAGGATGTAACGCCAACAAACGGCAAAACGGTGTTTTTTAAAAGCGTTGAGATGGAGCATGAGGTTTTGCTTACTCATAAAGCAAGATTAAGTATTACGGGGTGGCTTAAATCATAAAGATTCTCATTATTTGCCTTTTATGTAAAAGCGCTGCGTGTTGATTTTTGGTGATATTATTTAAAACCTTAATTTCAGGTTTATTTCTAATTATACAATCACCGCATATGAAATTATTTTACCTGTTTCTTTTACTCGTTTCCAGTTTAGTAGGTTATGGACAATTTAATTACCAGGCGGTGAATACGGCTAACGCGGCAGGATCTTATATAGACCTGGGTAGTTCTGGAACGGCCATCACCACCAATTTTGGCGGAGGTGCAATGACTTTTGATGATGATGTATCTTCTATACAAAATATCGGCTTTTCTTTTGTGTACAACGGCACCAGTTTTACGCAGTTCGTATTAAGTACTAATGGATTCATCCGTTTAGGAACAACTGCCCCTGATAATGCAACTTATGACGTATCTACTTCGGCAGAGTTGAACGTTATTGCTCCCTTTAATTTCGATCTTGATGCAGGAACATCTCCTGAATACCGGGTCTTTACATCTGGTGTTGCAGGGTCAAGAGTATCCACGATCCAATTTGAAGGTATTAAAGACTACAGTTCCACTACAGGCCAGTTTAGTAACATGAATTTCCAGATCAAATTATATGAGACCAGTAATAATATAGAATTTATATACGGAACATTTACGCCTACAGCTGCTGCTCCTGCATTTTTCACACCGGCAGTAGGAGTAATGGGTTCAACTCCGGCTATATCTGTATTTTCAACAAAAACTTCCGCAACAGCATGGTCGGCGGCAACTTTCATTAATGGTGCTTATACCGGTAATTATTTTAATGTACGCAATAACGTTTTACCAGATGCCGGAAGAACTTTAAGATTCGTTGCCGCTGCATTACCAGCAAATGATGCAAAGGTTGAATATGTGTATACTTTAGGGGAATTGCCTTTTTTTAATGGGTATCCTCATGTAATAAGTGCCATGGTAAAAAATGCTGGTTCAGCAACCCTTACCAATCTCCTGGTAACTCTAAATATTTCAGGCTCTAATACTTTTACCAATACGCAAAATGTTACATCATTGGCTCCGGGAGTTTCCACGTTGGTAAGTTTCGCCGCATTTACCGCTTCGGTTACGGGCACCAATAATATTACGGTTTCCGTTCCTGCAGATAATGTTAATACCAATAATTCAAAATCGGCAGTACAAACTACTTCAGGCGGATCCCCTGTTTTCAGTTATGCTGATAATTCAGCAATGGCTAGTAGTATTGGCTATGCAACCGGCTCAGGAATTATTCTTACCAAATACAACATGGCAGGTACGGGAATCGTTAATTCTGTAAGAGTATTTATTTCAGACGATGTAGACAATGCTGGCAATACTGTATACGCAGTGCTAATGAACAGTGCCGGAACTATTATTGCCCAATCGACTAATACAATTCTAACCGCCGGTGATTTAAGCACTTATAAAACATTTAATCTAATAGCGCCACAGTCAATAACCAATGCTGACTTTTATGTTGGATTGGCACAAACTGCTAATACAATGAATGACTATTATCCG
>JANNZE010000355.1:0-3408 GCA_031410455.1 Chitinophagaceae bacterium
ACTGTTTCTTTCGCCGATGAATTGTTAAGGGTGATCGGCCATGGAGCGCTCCACTTATGTGGCTTTAAGGATAAAAAACCTGCAGATATAAACAACATGCGGTTGGCAGAGGACCAGTTTTTGAAATCTTTCCAACGAAAGGTTTCACGTGTCACTGTTTCAAATTGAAACAAACATGTTCCACGTTCCACTGTTTCATTGAGAAACATTAATTTTGGTTGATGAGAAAGAAATGGACAGCCAGGGAAGCGTCCGACGCTGCAGATATTCAATCTAAAGAAAAAAAGAAATGGCAGATCGCTTTGCGCAGGTATGTACTGGATAAAAATCCTTCCAGGTATTATGCTTCTTTCTTTGGGGTAGATATTGAAACTTTCAGAAACTGGATCGAAATACAGTTCAATGCCTCTTTGAACTGGGAGAATTTTGGAAAAGAATGGCAGTTTGAACACATCATACCAGCATCCTATTTTTCCAATGATGAACAGGATATGAAACTCTGCTGGAATTTTACAAATATTATTGTTTCATCTGTTCATATACAACACCCAACGGATATCCTTTCATCGAGGTTATATTTTCAAAAAATATGGGAGAAAACGGGGTATGTGCGTTGCCGGCAGATGCTTGATAAGATCGACTTTATTGAATCGCAGAACAATTTCAATACTCAACTGGCTTTTTTAGACGATCAGAAAGAGCCAATTAAATTGATGATGCATTACCAGGAAGATGATTTTGAACGGTTGAATAAGGGTGAAACCTTAAAAGACCTGGAACTGGAAAAGCAAATATTATCCAGATTCGGTAGTTGATCCTTCCTTTTGGAATCAAATCCTTTCTCTTCAATTAACTTTGCTGCTCATGTTTCCAGAATACGATGTTATAGTTGTTGGTGCAGGCCATGCAGGATGCGAAGCCGCTGCTGCTGCCGCTAATTTAGGCAGCCATGTTTTGCTCGTCACCATGAATATGCAAACCATTGCACAAATGAGTTGTAACCCAGCTATGGGTGGAATTGCCAAAGGACAGATCGTAAGAGAGATAGATGCTATGGGTGGCTATAGCGGAATGGTAACCGACCGGAGCATGATACAGTTCAGGATGCTGAACAGGTCCAAAGGTCCTGCAATGTGGAGCCCGCGGGCACAAAGTGACCGTATGCTTTTTGCATCCACCTGGCGACAAATGCTGGAAGAAACCCCGAACCTGGACTTTTACCAGGATACCGTTTCTGAATTAATCGTTGAAAATCAAGAAGTTAAAGGAGTAATTACCGGATTGGGGCATCACATCAGGTCAAAATCGGTAGTACTTACCAACGGTACATTTCTGAACGGAGTGATACATATTGGCGAAAAACAATTCGGCGGCGGGCGTGTGGCAGAGAAGGCTGCAACAGGGATAACAGAGCAATTGGTAAAACTGGGTTTTGAAAGCGACCGACTGAAAACAGGTACTCCACCACGGATAGATGGCCGCAGCCTGAATTATTCCAAAATGGAAGAACAAAAAGGAGATGAGGAAATTGTGGGCTTCAGTTACCTGAAAACGCCGGGATTAAAACCACCACAACAAAGAAGTTGCTGGATCACTTATACAAACCAGGACGTTCACGATATATTAAAAACCGGATTTGATTTCAGTCCTATGTACCAGGGACGTATCCAGGGCTCCGGGCCCAGGTATTGCCCCAGTATTGAAGATAAGATCAACCGCTTCAGCGAAAGAGACCGTCACCAGTTATTTGTAGAACCGGAAGGCTGGGATACCGTTGAAATTTATGTAAATGGTTTTTCTACCTCATTGCCGGAAGAGGTACAGCTGAAAGCATTGCGGATGGTTCCGGGTTTTGAGAAATGTAAAATGTTTCGTCCAGGTTATGCAATAGAATACGATTATTTTCCGCCTACACAGTTGAAATTTTCGCTGGAAACAAAACTGATCAGCAATTTATTTTTTGCGGGACAGATCAATGGAACAACAGGGTATGAAGAAGCGGCCTGCCAGGGATTGATGGCAGGTATCAATGCACACCAGAAAGTGAAGCAACTGGAGCCTGTTGTTCTGAAGAGAAGTGAAGCGTATATCGGTGTATTGATTGATGACCTGATCAACAAAGGAACCGATGAACCTTACAGGATGTTTACGAGCCGGGCAGAATTCCGCACCTTGCTGCGACAGGACAATGCTGATCTGCGATTGACAGAATTGAGTTACACTTTAGGTCTTGCTTCGCAGGAACGTATGGATCTTTTACTGGCAAAAAAATTACAGGTAACAGCGCTGCTGGAAAAACTACAGCAAACCGCACTGGAACCATCTGAAGTAAATGATTACCTCGTGAGCGTAAACTCCTCACCGTTGCTAAGCAGGCAAAAGATCGCACAGCTCATACTCCGCCCCGGAATTTCTTTGTGTGATATGATGCAGATTCCTGTTGTACATGCATTATTGAAAGATCATTCAACAGAAGCTATGGAGCAGGCGGAAATACAATTGAAATACGATACCTATATCATCAAGGAAAAAGAACTTGTTGAAAAAATGAGCCAGCTCGAAAACCTGATGATCCCGGATAATTTCAATTATGATAAACTTGTTTCTTTAAGCAATGAAGCAAGACAAAAATTCGGAAAGATACAGCCGCGTACATTAGGACAGGCTTCCCGCATCTCCGGTGTTAACCCGAGTGATGTTCAGATTCTTATGGTATTTATGGGCCGGTAACTTTCATTCTTCGTTTACAATTATTATTTTGCAAAAAAATTTCCATGAATTTATTTTTCGAAGGCAATACAGATAAATCAGCAGTGTTTGAAAAGGTAAGTTCTTATATAAATTCGGCAATGCGTATACGTTCTTCTGACAGTGAACGTCCCTGGGGTGGATTTTTAGTGATCAATGAAGAGGATACGGATATTTTTATACAAAAATTTTTCCCGCACCTTACCAAAAATGACCTCGGTATTTCAGGTAAACTCAGTCCCAAAATACTCATTGTTGCTCCGGGTAAAAGACTCAGCTGGCAATATCATCACCGCAGAGCAGAGATATGGAAACTGATCGGCGGAACGGCAGCTGTGGTTACCAGTGATACAGATCATGAAGGAGCAAAAAAATTATTATCCGAAGGTGATATAGTGGAATTAAAACAGGGTGAACGCCACCGGCTTATCGGTACCGGCGACTGGGGTATATTGGCAGAGATATGGAGGCACACCAATGTGAATGAACCAAGTGATGAAAATGATATTGTTCGGGTGCAGGATGATTTCGGCCGTTAATCAATTTGTTCTGTAAGTTCACGGTAAGCGATCACCCATCGCAATTCTCCAAAGCTGCAATCCGGTAATGCATCTTTTAATTCCGATAATTTTGTTCCGGGATGTTCCTGTAAGGTGAGCA
>JANNZE010000356.1:0-10670 GCA_031410455.1 Chitinophagaceae bacterium
CCCAAACTTTTGCAGCAGCGCGTGCTGTTTTGTTCTGACCAAATTCTATCACTGAATAAAGACTTCCATCTATCTTGATGATCAAGCCCGAACGCATATCTGCAGTTGTTGCCATATCTTAATTTTAAGGCAGCAAAAGTAGCAATTGAATTGTTAAATGCGAAATACAAATACTTTGGCTTTTAAAAAGTTGATATTTTAGGCCAATGAAGAAAAGTTGTTTGCTGCTGCTGATGCTGATCAGCGTCTTTGCAGCATCTGCACAGGAAGACAGTACTGCGGTTTATAAACGCTTCCCGAAAATACCTCCCTTCAAAATCATTGCATTGCCTGACAGTACCATCTTCACAGATGTAAAACTGCAAGAAAATAAAGCGGTCATGTTCTTTCTTTTCAGTCCGGATTGTGACCATTGTAAGCGGGCATTCACCGATATGATGAACAATTTCAATTTGTTTGATAAAGTGCAGATTGTAATGACATCGCCCATCCGGTATGATATTCTGAAAAAATTCTATGAAGAACATCAGATAGCAAATTATCCGAATATCATCATGGGCCGCGATCCCGGAGCTTACCTGAATACTTTTTTTGAAAACAAAAGTTTTCCGGGTATTTTCATTTATGACAAAAAAGGAAAATTAAAATGTGAAGTAAGGGATCATCCTGATTTTAAAAAAATAGCAGATTTATTCTGAGTAAATTTTAATGGAAACATCTTCTGCACAACTATTCTTTTACATTTGCAAAATATTTAAATTAAGCAAAAACAAATATTTATGAAAGTAACTGTAGTGGGAGCCGGTGCGGTAGGTGCAACGTGCGCTGATAACATTGCCCGTAAACAATTGTGCGACGAACTGGTATTGGTAGATATAAAGGAAGGTGTAGCAGAAGGAAAGGCGATGGACCTCATGCAGACCGCTCAGATAGAAGGATTTGATACAAGAATCACTGGCAGTACAAACGATTATAAAAAAACTGCCGGAAGTACAGTGGCAGTCATCACTTCAGGCATTCCGCGTAAACCGGGCATGACCAGGGAAGAGTTGATCGGGATCAATGCCGGAATCGTAAAATCCGTCACTAAAAATATTCTTCAATATTCGCCTGATGCCATCATTATTGTGATCAGTAATCCTATGGATACAATGACTTATCTTGCTTTGAAGAGCAGTGGATTGCCAAAGCACAGAATTATCGGAATGGGTGGAATTTTAGACAGCGCCCGTTTCCGCTATTATTTAAGCCAGTCAATGCAATGCTCACCCAACGATTTGCAGGCAACTGTCGTAGGTGGACATGGAGATACTACCATGATCCCTTTAACCCGCCTTGCAACATATTGCGGAACACCGGTGTCATCTTACCTGGAAGATGCAGCGCTGAAGAAAGTAGCTGCTGATACAATGGTAGGTGGTGCAACCTTAACAGGATTACTCGGAACTTCTGCATGGTATGCTCCGGGAGCAGCAGGTGCACAACTGGTGGAAGCTATTGTAAGAGATGAAAAGAAAATGATGCCTTGCTGTGTATACCTGGAAGGTGAATACGGTCTGAATGATATCTGTATCGGGGTTCCGGTTATCATTGGCAGAAATGGCTGGGAGAAAATTGTAGATTATACATTAAATGCAGATGAGCAGGCTGCTATGCAAAAAAGTGCAGAAGCCGTTCGTTCTATGAATAGTGTTTTAAGCACGTTGGACGTTTAATAAATTAATATGAAAAAAGTACTTTTTGGTTTGTTCTCTCTGATGGTCATTTTTACTTCCTGTGAAAAAGAAGTAAGCCTGGAGAATGGTAATAATATTGGTGCAGCCGGAGATTTCCGTGCAAACATAGACGGAACTTCCTGGGTAGCGAATGCTATCAGCAGGGCAACACGCGCAGGTGGTTTCATCACTTTATATGGTAAAGATTTCAACAACAAGACCATCACCATGATCGTTCAGGATTCAGGTGTGCACAGTTATAGTTTCAGCAATACCTCTACAACCAATGTAGGAATATATGAAGACAGTACCATCACACCAATTGCAGCATGGTCAACCACACAATGGTTAGCTCCCGGCATATATGGTGATATGAACATCACAGAAATTGATACTGTTAGAAAACTACTCACCGGAACTTTCACCATCAATGTTTACCGTTCCATAGATGATCAAACCAAAGCGATCACCAATGGTGTGTTTATAAAGATCCCGTATTCACAAACAGTGGTGGCGCCACCGGTAGCAGATACCTTCAGAGTAAAAGTTGACGGAACTCAATATTCCTATTCTTCATTAACACTGAATACTATCGGAAGTAATTTTTCCATCACCGCTGCACAAGGTGCAGGAACATCCAGTGTAAATCTGATACTGGGTAATTTACCTCCGGGAACATATACGATCGGCGGTATAGAGTATCTCGGTTTTTATGCGGTTGGAACCAATGCATATACAGGAACTACCGGCACTTTAACGATACTGGAAAACAATGCAACAACGAGAAGAATAAGAGCCAATTTTGATTTTACCGGAACAACAGGTACTCCACCTGATGCAGTTTTATCAGAAGGTTATTTTTCTATGAGATATTAAATGAAAGGGCTGTAAAAAGCCCTTTTTTTATTTTTTGTATCTTGGAAAAAAAAAGTACATGAGAACTTTGTTATGGATTGGAATATCATGTTTCGTTTTTGGTTGTAAAAAATCAAATACTGCAACTGAGCCTGCCATCAATTTCATTTTCAGATTTGATTCCACGCAGGCAAGGTTGAATAATATTGGTCAGCCTTCTGTAGTTCCTACCGGCAATGCGGCGCAATCACCTGTTTTCAATAAAATGAGTGCACACTACCTGGAGCTGGCTCCGGGCGAACTTACACCATTGGGAGGCGGTGCAATTTTATACCGGGCGGAAGAAACAAGTGCAGGCGGGGCAAATGCTATTGATTTCACTAAAGCAGTATTAAAGGGAAACAATGAAACCTTTCTGAGTGTTCCTGTAAAGGACCTGGCCGCTGGTACTTACAAATGGCTACGTATTTCATTGGCTTATCAGAATTATAACATCAGGCTCAGGGCAGCAGGATTTGACCTCGGCGGCACGATCGCTTCTTTCATCGGTTTCAATACTTATATCAATCAGTACAGGATAAAGGATTCAACCGTGAGGGTGAACAGCAATAAATTACAGGGTTACTGGGGATTTGAAACATCTGTTTCCGGGTTTGGAAATGTATCAACCGGACAGGCTCCTGCAAATGCCACCACTGTACCTAACCCAATATTTGCATCATCACCTGTACCGCAGGGATCGTGTGTGGTTACCGGCAGATTTGATTCGCCACTGGTGATAACAGGTACAGAAACATCAGATATCAATATCATCGTTTCTTTATCCGTAAATAAAAGTTTTGAATGGAGAGATATAAACGGAAATGGAATATTTGAACCCCTGGATGGCGACCAGGTGCAGGACATGGGCATCCGTGGATTGATTCCATTCCGTCAGTAATTAATTCACCCCGTTTACTGAAGTGTCTTTATGTATTTTCTGAACTAGTCCCTGCAGTACTTTTCCGGGTCCGCATTCTGTAAACTGCGTTGCACCGTCTGCTACCATGGCCTGAACAGTCTGTGTCCATTTAACGGCACCTGTTAACTGGTTGATGAGATTTTGGCGGATAGAAGCTGCATCATTTACTGCACTTGCAATAACGTTTTGATAGATAGGGCAAACCGGTTCGTTGAAAGCAGTATTCAGAATGGCAGATTCCAATTCTTCTTTTGCGGGAAGCATCAGGGGAGAATGAAAAGCTCCTCCAACAGGAAGTACCAGGGCTCTTTTTGCACCGGCTTCCTTCATGCGGATACAGGCATCTTCAATTCCTTTTAAAGAACCGCTGATCACCAGTTGCCCTGGGCAATTATAATTAGCTGCCACCACCACTTCACCCGTTTCTTCAGTGATCTTTTTACAGATATCTTCTACCTTTGCATCATCCAGAGCCAATACTGCAGCCATGGTGGAAGGATTAGCCTCACACGCTTTTTGCATAGCCTGCGCTCGTATTGAAACGAGTTTCAAAGCATCTGAAAAAGACAAAACCTTATTGGCCACCAGGGCAGAAAATTCGCCAAGTGAATGACCTGCCACCATATCAGGATGTGCATGTTCAATGGTATTGAATGCCGCTATGGAATGTATGAATATGGCAGGCTGGGTGATGTTGGTTTGTTTGAGTTCATCGTCGGAGCCTTCAAACATGATATCAGAAATGCGGAAGCCGAGAATTGAATTGGCCTCTTCAAAAAGATCTTGTACCGAAGGGTTGGAATCATATAATGGTTTTCCCATTCCGGAAAATTGCGATCCCTGTCCAGGGAAAATATATGCATGCTTCATCCTGTAGTTATTAGTGCATGCAAAGAAAAGAATAATCCGGTTAAAAAAATTAATGAAGCTTTGCGCTGATAAGTTTCAGGAATTCTGTTCTGGTTTCATTGATCTCAAACTGTCCTGAAAATGCAGAAGTGGTTGTTACTGAATTTTGTTTACCAACGCCACGCATCATCATACATAAATGCGATGCTTCAATAACTACGGCAACACCAAGAGGTTGTAATGTCTCTTTAATAGCATGTAAAATCTGGTGCGTAAGTCTTTCCTGAACCTGTAATCTTTTACTGTAAATATCAACTACTCTGGCGATCTTGCTTAAGCCGGTAATGTGCCCGTTTGGAATATATGCTACATGTGCTTTTCCGTAAAATGGAAGCATGTGGTGTTCGCACATACTGTAGAGTTCAATATCTTTCACAATCACCATTTCACTAACTTCTTCCTTGAACATGGCTGATCTCAGTACTTCTGATGCATCCTGCTGATAGCCTTGTGTTAAGTATTGCATTGCTTTAGCAATGCGTTCAGGGGTTTTAAGAAGACCTTCTCTTTCAGGGTCTTCACCTAATTCAGCAATGGTATTCCTGTAATTGGCAATAAGATTTTTAGTAACCTCATCGTCGTATTGTTCGATTCTTTTGTAAGCCATCGGTTTTTATTTATGCAGGGTATTCAACAAAATTTTTCTCTGTTTCGTACAGGCGTACCTGTATATCAAGACTGGCGTTTATTTTTTCACGAAGGATTGAATAAATAACAACTGCAATGTTTTCAGCAGTTGGATTAAGGCCTTTGAATTCAGGGCAGTCTACATTCAGGTTCCGGTGATCAAATCTTTCCAGCACATTTTCCTTAACAATATCACTCAGCAACTTCATATCCATTACATACCCGGTATCTGCATCAGGCTCACCCACTACTTTAACTACCAGTTCGTAATTATGTCCGTGAAAATTGGGGTTGTTGCATTTTCCAAAAACGGCTGTATTTTTTTCATCGCTCCAGTCCGGATTAAACAACCGGTGAGCAGCATTGAAATGTTCCTTTCTGAAAACCGCTACTTTTGACATATACCTATAACATTGATATTAATAATTGGTTCGTTGAACTGAGAAAAATATTCTTTAAGCAGAAAGTAAAGGTGTACAGGTGTTGAATTAACCTCCGAAATATTCTACATATATCCTTGGCGTTTCATATAATTTCAGACTATGCAGTTGCACAGAGGGCGGCAGATGCGGCACCAGCTGATTCCATATCCCGATCACCAGGTTCTCGATTGAACACATCTTCCCTTTCATGAAATCAACATCCACATTCAGATTTTTATGGTCAAGTTTCTCTGTAACATGTTCTTTAACGATGATGCTCAGTTTTTTTACATCATAAACAAATCCGGTTTCTTCATCCGGCATACCTTTTAAAGTTACATGTAATTCGAAGTTGTGGCCATGCCAGTTTTCATTCGCACATTTGCCAAACACCTCTTCATTCTTTTCCCGGCTCCATGACGGGTTGAACAGTTTGTGTGCTGCATTAAAATGTTCGATTCTGGTAATATAAATCATCCCTTCCGTTGAAATTTTTGCGAAGTTAGACAGTATTATGGAAGTATCCGCTAATAAAGCGAAATTTGCAGTATGTCTGTTCTCATCATTTCTGCCACTGAAATGGAGATTATTCCATTCCTGAAAGAATTTCCCAATGCATCGGTTCTCATTACTGGTGTTGGGGTTCCTGCGTTGGTATATTCTTTAGTGAAAAAACTGTTCTCAGGTTCATATAACATTGTAATTCAGGCAGGTATAGCGGGCACCTTTGATGATGAAATTAATATAGGAGAAACTGTGATAGTGCATAAAGACAGGTTTGGCGATATCGGAATGACAGAAAAAAGAATATTCACCTCGGTGTTTGCGTCCGGATTATCGGATGGCAATCGGTTCCCTTTTGAAGAAGAATGGTTGGTGAATGGCTCGGAACTGGCATCATTCAGTGATTTAAAAAAAGTGAATGCAATTACAGTGAATAATGTTTCTGATGAAATTCTGCTATATGGAATTTCATTAGAGAATACGATAGAAACCATGGAAGGTGCTGCCCTTCATTATGTATGTCTTTTGGAAAAAATTCCGTTTATCCAGTTAAGAAGCATCAGCAATAAAGCGGGCGACCGCAACAAACAAAACTGGAAGATCAAAGAAGCTGTAGCGCATTTGAATGTGGAATTGATAGCGATGTATAAAAAATTGAAATGATGGAATTAACAATAGGTTTTTCTTCATGTCCGAATGACACTTTTATTTTTGATGCGATGGTAAATGGTGGATTGAATACTAACGGTATTTCTTTCCGTGTATTTATGGAAGATGTTCAAACGCTTAATGAATGGGCATTACAGGGAAAACTGGATATATCGAAAATAAGCTATGGCGTATTGCCGAAATTAGTAAATGAATATGCTTTGCTGAACAGTGGCAGCGCTTTGGGAAATGGCGTGGGGCCGTTGCTGATCAATTCGGTTCGGGGGAATATAAATTTTGATCGGGCTACTGTGGCCATTCCGGGTGAAAATACTACAGCGCATCGCCTGTTTTCATCTGCTTATCCGGAAGCAAAACATAAAATATTCATACGGTATGATCAGGTGGAGGATTACGTACTTTCAAAGCAAGGGCCGGGTGTGATCATCCATGAAAACAGGTTTACTTATCAACAAAAGGGTTTGTATAAAGTAGCTGACCTGGGCGAATTATGGGAGACAAAATATGGGTTTCCCATTCCTCTGGGAGGAATCGTTATCAAAAAAAGTATTGAAGAAGAAATACAGGAAAAAACAGATCAGCTGATCAGGAAAAGCCTGGAAATGTCTTTTGAAAATTATCCTGTCTTATCATCATTTGTAAAAGAAAATGCCCGGGAAATGGAAGAACAGGTGATGCGTCAGCACATCGATTTATATGTGAATGATTATTCAATGAATCTGGGGGAGAATGGGAAGAAAGCTGTGCAACATTTTTTATCAGTAGATAAAGAATATACGGGTGGGCTGAAATTTGTATGATCAGTTGTTTTTCAATGCTGCGGCATATACTTCAAGGCATCTTTTCCTGGCTGATTCATGATCCACTATGGGTTGTGGATAGGTAAATTCTTCAAATTCCGGAACCCATTTTTTTATGTAGGAAAAATCAGGATCAAATTTTTTGGTTTGAAGGTAGGGATTGAAAATCCTGAAATACGGAGCTGCATCACATCCGGATCCTGCAGACCATTGCCAGCCGCCATTGTTAGAAGCCAGTTCGAAGTCGAGTAATTTACCGGAAAAATAGGCTTCGCCCCATCTCCAGTCTATCAACAGGTGTTTGCACAAAAAAGAAGCGGTGATCATTCTTACACGGTTGTGCATAAAACCTGTGTTATTCAGTTCGCGCATGCCTGCATCAACTATCGGGTATCCGGTTTCGCCAATGCACCACCGTTGAAATTCCGTTTCGTTATTTCTCCATTTAATATTGTCGTAAGCCGGTTTAAAGGCATGATCAACTGCTTTAGGGAAATGGAAGAGGATCATCTGGTAAAATTCTCTCCATATCAGTTCATTCAGATAGGTCTCACATAATTGTATGGCTTTTGCTGCAAGTTCCCTCGTACTTACTGTACCAAAACGCAGGTGAATGCCTTGTTTACTGGTGCCGTTGATTCCCGGAAAATTCCTCTGCTCAGCATAATCCTTTATGATCTTCTTCTCAAATTGTACAGACGGGTATTCAATATCTGCCTGGGCGAATCCCATTTCCTGCAAAGTAGGAAGGGGAACAGCTTTGATCTTTAAAAAATTTTCTGTTTTATTTTCAGAAGGGAAAGCTTTTATATTATTCTGAGACAAAGTTGCTTTCCATTTTCTGCTGTAAGGCGTGAATACCGTATAAGGTTAACCGTTATCCTTCATTACTTCACACTTTTCAAAGATCACATGATCTTTACATTTTTTAAAAGCGATATTTTTAATGGAAAGGTATTCTCCTATCTTATTATCACGCAGGATCGCATATGGTTCATAATCATCATTGGTAAAAACTGCCTGTATATTGTATTTTTCAGAAAGAATTTCAAACACTTCAGCAGGAGAACCATACAGGCAATGAAATGAAGATCCGTTTTTTAATAATGTTTGTTGCAGAGCCGAAATCTGTTGGTGAATAAAAGGAACTCTGCGGTCTTTTGATTCGAGTTTATCAAGGATCGCTTTATCAAAAATAAATATTGGTAAAACCGGTAGGCCTGATGACAATGCCTGGAATAATCCATGATTATCATGAAAGCGAAGGTCGCGGCGGAACCAGAATATATTTATCGGCTGTTGCATGTTTTCTTAACAGAAAACCTCTGCATTTGTTTGCATTAGCAATTGATAAATCTGCTGGATCTTTGACATCCCATATTGTTTATTTTCCAGCCTGCTGATCCATTTGAGGTTAAGAATAGAATTGGAAAGAAAGACCTCATCAGCATCCAGGATGTCTTTTTCTGATATAGCTTCTTCGGCCACTGAAATATTATTTGCTGCAAGCGAATCAATAATACATTGCCTCATAACACCGGCAATACAGCCTTCAGAAAGAGATGGCGTTTTGATGATGTCATTTTTTATAATGAATATATTGGCTATGGTGCTGTCACAGATTCTCTCTGCTGAATTTAATATAATTGCATCATTGCATTTACTTTTTTTTGCAAATAATGCGGCCATGAAATAAGGGAGGTAACTATTATGTTTAAGACTGGAAAATGAATCCATCACTTTTTTTGCATCCCGATAAATACAAACATGAAGTCCGTTTTCGTTTAGAGAACTGGCTGGATTGGCCAGTGGCCAGCATTGAATAATATAATTCGGCAGGTGATTTACAGGATCATAAATACCGCCATCGCCTCTGAATATGGATAATCTTATCCGGGCATGTTCGGCTTTGTTCTTTTTAATAAGTTGTACAATCTGATCCTGTAAAATTTCCCTGGTAAAATGCACGGGTATTTCAAACTGCATTTTTTTCATGCCTTGCCACAAGCGGTTAAAATGCTGGTCTGCTAAAATGATCTTTTCATCTTTATATTTAAAAGTTTCAAACAGGCCGTCACCATACCGAAAACTGCGGTTATCCGGACCTATAACAGGGGTGTTCTTTTCAAATATCTTTCCGTTGAAGTTGAAATATTCCATAATAAAAATCCCCGCAGAACGGGGATAGCTAAATTAGGCTTTATAAGCAGATTTTGTTTGTAAAATTTAAGCGGGATCACATTTCTTCAATGATCTTATGTCGAACCGCATACATGATAAGTCCGGCTGTACTTTTAGCGCCCGTCTTTACTTTTAATTTATCCCGGATAGATTCCACTGTTCGGGGACTAAGGTCAACAATATCTGCAATCTCTTTCGTGCTTTTTTCTTCACACATCAAACGCAGGATGGTGGTTTCCTTTTCACTGAGCTGAACATCCTGTTGCTGCATCATATGCTGAGCGGCAATAGGAGCCTGGCGTTGTTTCAAATTACTCAATAAAGCCTGGTTAGTTAAGGAATTAAAATAATATTCCTGCTCGTAACAGGTTTTGATGGCTTCATATATGATCTCGCTGTCGCTGGTTTTGGTGAGATAGCTATTGGCACCCAGTTCCATGAGTTTGGTGATCATACTTTGATCTTCCACAAAAGTGAGCATAATAACTTTTACGTTTGGCAGGATTTTTTTGATCTCTGGCAGTGCAGCTATCCCGTCCATCACGGGCATTTGAATATCAAGGAGAATTACATCACACGGAATAGATTTGATCAGATTCAGTAAATGCATCCCATTATCTGCTTCCGCAATAACTTTTATGTCTTTTTTTGTACTAAGTGAAGTTTTAACACCTGCACGGTAAAGTACATGATCATCAGCAATTATAACTTTTATAGGTTCCATATCAGGATATAAATTTAATAAATTTCTATGGGTATCGGCTAATTAACGTAAAACGCAATATTAGATTATTTAAAATAGTAAAATTGCGTGTATCTACCCTGAGATGCAGATAGTGTTTTTACGACTAAATTCCCTGTGTGGGGAAAATACATCAAAAACTGAGGTTTTTCTGTTTGATATGGGTTGGAATGTTGATAATATTGAATAATGTTTCCAAAATGGTTTAATATTTTATTATTAATAATTTATTCTGTCTATTTATTATCATTTTTTTATTCTGTAAAATTATTACGAAAAAATGAT
>JANNZE010000357.1:0-3487 GCA_031410455.1 Chitinophagaceae bacterium
CAGCTTTCGCATTTACATAAGTATAGCACCAGTTTTTATCGACGGCTATAAATGCATCTGTTATTCTTTCAAAAATATTATTGAGTTCACCTACTTTTTGTTTTACTTCCTGTTCCAGGTGGGAGGTTATATCCTGCAAACGGGATTCAACTTCTTTTCTTTTGGTGATATCCGTAAATATGGCTACTACCCCGGATGGCTTATTGGTTTCGTTGATCACAGAAGAAATGGATGCCTGTATAAAAATCGCCTTATTGGATTTTGTATGGTGTATCATTTCACCTTTCCACGATCCTTTGGAAGCAATACTTTCATTGACTTCTTTTTTTGAATTACTTATATATTTTACTGACAAAAACTCATCCATGGATTTTCCAAGTGCTTCTTTTTCATCCCAACCATATAATTCGCTGGCAAAACGATTCCAGCTGCTGATCTTTTTTTCTTCATCAAAAGCTACAACCGGATCGGTGATACTGTTTATCAAAGAAGAATTAAACCGGAGTATTTTATCCTGATGCATTCTTTTTCCCAGGTCACGCCGAATGGTAATAAAATTAGATCCGAGTATAATAAAAACAGCAACTGCCAGTAAACCAAATTGCCATTTGGTGCGGCTGGCCATTACGCTGCTCTGATGATTGGCTTCGCGTAATAGTTTACGGTCCATATTCTCCATATTGCCGATATGCAAACGGATATTTTCCATCATATTTTCGCCAATGTTCTTTTTAATATAACGTGTTGCCGAATCCAGATCATATTGCCGGGCAATGGAAATTACAAGATCGAGGTTATTGATCTTTTGTTGAGTAAACTGGAATAATTTGTTACGTAGTTCAACCCGGAAAGAATCCGGTACAATAAGATCATTGATCAGATGTATATCATTTTGTACATTATGCCTGCCATTTTCATATTTCTGCAGAAAATCTTGATATCCGGAAATAGCATAGCCGCGTTGTGCAGTTTCCATTTTCTGAATATCTGATAGCAGATTCTCTAAATGATAGAGATTTTTCAGCGCATAGGATACGTTATTGTTTTCATTGATCTGCTTATTCATATTCCAGAAAGTAAGGAATACAAAAAAGCCCATACACAATGCTGCAGTGAGAAAAACAATAACTATCTGCCTGTAGGAATTTGAATAGCGCATCCTAAAAATTAACTACTGACAAAGTACGAAAAATCAATAAGAATAACAGGCAAAACCTGTATTGATTAGTTATTTAGGTGCCTGAATCGATTTTCAGGATTCAAATTGTTTTTTTGGGAGGCAAAGCAAAGGCCGTGGCAACATGTTCAAAATGATTTTTATGTGCACCGTCACAAAAAGGTTTGTTTTGCGACAATCCGCAACGACAGATGGAAACGATTTCACGGCCGCCGAGATCATATACATTTCCTTCTTTATCAACAATCTCAAAATCGCCTTCTACTTTTACAGACCCGTTGCTATTGATCGTTAGTTTGGTTGTTGCCATTTTTTTTATTTCAAATCTAAGGTTAAATGAAACATGAATTGTTTCCGTTCAACTTTCGGTGATAAAACAGGTGATTTTGTTATTCTTAATTGTTGAAAAAAGGGAAGAGTCTAACTGAGCCGACATTCGATGAACATTACCGGAAATTACAGATCCGGAGAAGTTAAAATATTTTCAACAGCAGCGAGGTCTTTTTCGAAGATCTTCAATTCCACGCCTGCAACAGGATCCAGGCCCAGAACATTTTCATCATTCAGAAAAGCCCTGATGCCATTTGTTTCCAGTTTATCGAGTATAACCGTAGCCTCGGCTATGGAAGAATAGGTTTTAAAAACGATCGTATGCTGATTATCCATTGTTATGATTTTATTAATTAATTCATACAATATTTGAGCCACGAAGTATATACTGAAATATTGATTGTGATTTCTAAATTGATCTTTCATAAAGTCAGATGTGAGATTAAAGTAATGTTGATACAAAAAAGAATTTTTTGATCGATTTACTTTCACGCATCTTGCTTCTGCGGGCAAAAAAGAAAAATTCATTATAAGATATCACAGTAAGATTTAACCCATGCATTATAAAATCTCTTATTACAATTGGCTCTTTTCTGATAAATTTACAAATGCTCAGCATTATTATTCCGACATATAATGAACAGGATAAAATATCGCCACTTATAAATTATTTAATGCGTAACAGTTCCCAAGATCATACAGAGATAATAATTTGCGATGGTGGCAGTTCAGATGAAACGATTAAGGAGGCAGCTAATGCCGGGGCAATAACATTGCGTTGTCCTAAAAAAGGCAGAGCCGCACAAATGAATTACGGTGCATCCTTCTCAAAGGGAAACATTTTGTATTTTATTCACGCGGATACTTTCCCGCCCGACTCCTTTGTTGATGACATTCATAAAGCCATTAAAGAAGGATATACCCTCGGGAGATACCGTACGAAATTTGACAGCAAAAAAGTTGTATTGAAACTGAATGCGTTTTTTACCCGTTTCGATCTTTTTATATGCTACGGCGGAGATCAAACATTATTTATTACAAAAGACCTTTTCAACTCTATTAAAGGATTTGACGAAACAATGCTTATCATGGAAGACTATGAAATCATCAGCAGGGCACGGAAAAAAGCAAAATACCGGATCATGCCAAAAAGAGCATTAGTCTCTGCCCGTAAATATAACAGCAACAGTTGGCTATCCGTTCAAAAAGCCAATTACACCATTATACAGATGTATAAAAATGGAGCGTCGCAATATGAAATGGTTGAGGAATATAAAAAAAGGCTGCATTATTAACACTAACGAACTAAAAACTACATTCATTCGTAATTGGGTTTATTTATGCAGCAATTAATAACAGGCATTCAGCAGGCAGGTATTGGAGTGTGCAATGCTGAACAGGCAAAATACCTATACCGTGACGTGTTTGGAATGGATGTATTGGTATTTGATAATGAGGCCTCCGCAGATTTAATGAAACAATATACAGGCGGCAGGGTTGAGCAGCGAAGAGCCATCCTTTCAATGAATATGCAGGGTGGCGGCGGGTTTGAAATATGGCAGTTTACCGGCAGGTCGCCAAGCGAATATCCCGGGGAACTCAGGATCGGGGATATCGGGATCTTCAGCATTAAGATTAAAGCTTTCGATGTTCAAAAAGCATATACTGATTTCAGCAGGAATAAGCAGGTAACCGTATCGCCGCTTTTTTTATCACCGGAAGGCAAACCCCATTTTTGGGTAAATGACGGGTATGGAAATACTTTTAATATCGTTGAAGCAAGAAGTTGGTTTAAAAAAAATAAAAAAATATGTGGGGGGGTTTCAGGTGCCGTAATTGGTGTGGGGGATATGGACAAAGCCCTGGATTTTTACCAAGTGCTATTGGGCATAGATCATGTTCTTTATGATATCACGGGACCGATTAAAGATGGTCCTGCAGAAAACGGAAATAATAAAATGTATCGCCGGGTATTGCTTT
>JANNZE010000358.1:0-4294 GCA_031410455.1 Chitinophagaceae bacterium
CCTCTTCTGAACTGATTATAAAACCCTGCATACAAATCTAAATAAAATCCGTTTTTGTTGTATATGTTTTGATAAGATGATAATGTTAAAATCCTTTCGGTCCAGCTACCGGAATAAGGATCGCAGGTGTTGGTAGGATGGTCTGGAGGAAGGGTAAATGTTTTGTTTTTCATATAGGAATCTACTGTTTTGTAAATATCATCCTGTCGTTGCCCACGGGTTAAGGCAGCCAGTTTTTCTATTTCTTTTTCAGAAAGATTTAACTGCAAATTCTGAATAATTTTTCTGCGCATTATTAAAAAAGCCTCATGTGGAGCATGACCCTGTTCTCCTTCTGCTGGCACTCCTCCCTGCAATTCATCCTTTAATTGTAAGGCCATGAGTTTTTTTATTTTCTTTTTATTTTCAGGATTGGATGCTGTGGTAAAGGCAGTGATCATGTGTGGATTTATTTGGTGAAACAGATTCAATAAGGAATCTATATCGTACACATGTTCAATTACATCCGTAGCCAGAATCATATCTGGTTCAGAAACAGACAGCAATTTATTTTCATCACCGGTATGATATTCATCTACTGCAATTCCCAATTGCCTGCCGAGTTGCTCCGCAGCTTTTAAAAACAAGGGATCTGTATCCAGCAACATCACTTTTTTTACACCGCAATATTTCATAAACAGGCCCAGCAATCCGTTACCACAACCAAAATCAACCAATGAAATTTCATGAATACTTTTATTGGTTTTGCCCATTGCCTTTAATAGCAGATCAGCATATATTTCCAGGTAATATTCCCGATGGACTAAGAGGTGTTGTAAATATTTTTTACAATAGATATGATCAGATATTTTTGTGATATCTGCATGATCGAGCAGCCGGGCAAAACTGATTTTTTTATTTTTTAATTCTGATGACTGCATCTGCACAATTTCAGAAAAATAAATTGTATTCATAAAAAAACCTCCGCCGGATCGCTCCAACGAAGGTTTGCAGAGAGAAGATTCTTTTATAAATTGGTCAAACGGATTCCGAAGTTGTAAGGGCGGATATCAAGTCCTCTGCTATACATGGAATTGGGCGCATAAGATCCGTATAAACGTACAGGACCTAAACCCAGTTCTGCGATGTAAGAAAGTTTGAATCTTTCCATATCATAATCACCTTTGTTCTTATCTTTTCCGCGTTCATCACTACTTTGTTTATTACGCTGAGAATATAAATAACCTCCGCTTACACCTACACTCAAAATAAGTGGCTTATGCCCGTTCACACTGTTAGTGGCAAAACTCAGCATCAAAGGAACAGTCAGATAATCAGCAGCCAGTTTATTTTTGGAGAACGCAATAGAATCACGGAATACAAATGGTTCGTTCTGCGAGCCTGGTGAATACGGCAGATTGCCACCTTCTTTATAAGACAATGCAGATTTATAACGGTAATTATTCAGTTCAACGCCTAATCCGTATTTCAAACTCACATTAGATTTTATAAGATCGAGACGTTGCATGAAAAACCACACATTAACATTAAAACTTTTACCCGCACGTACTTTAAAATCCCTGGCTGTAAGGGCAGTTGCCGGTGTTGGTGATGGCGCAAGATAATTTTCTGTATTGCCTGCATAATTGGTCTGGTCATTATAATTGGATAAACCGAAATCAATGATAAACCAGTTGGTATGCAAACGGCTTTTCTTTTTAGGCGTAACCGCTACGGTACTATCTGTGGTTTTTGATTTATTTTTTCCATCTTTTATGATGAGTATACTACCGATGCGGATCGTGTCGGTTCCTTTACTTTTCTTATCATCCTGAGCCGTTGCGTTCATACAAAGCAAAGCCATTGCTACTATTACTGTTAGCCTTTTCATATAGTCTGTTTTTTTATGTGATTATTTAAGAGCGACGTCAAAACCGCCAATTCTTAAGTTCCCGGTTTTGATTTTTGCGTTGCGCTCTACTACGCGTTTTACTTTTTTGATGAAGCCCCCGAATCTGGAACGGGTTATTTTTTCTTCATCAACATACATCAGTTTATTATTTTCATCTCCACTAAGAGAAGCCATTAATGCATTGTTGTTGTCTACTTTTGTAAGATCATTATCTGTTAGAGCAGCATCCTGTTTTTTAGGTGTAATGTTATCGGCCAGTTGCGTCTTTTCTAATTCCTCATTCATTACCTGTTGCTTATTCTCAGGATAATTTATCTTCTGTTGTTCAACGGTCAGCTGATCATTATTGTTACGCGGATTTAAAATATTTTTTTGCTTCGGAATATTTTTTTGTTGTGCAGTATTAATCTGCTGTACTGTAATATTATTATTGTTTGATACCACCCCAGATGAATGGGTATCGGAATTTTTTTCAGGTGAAATACCAGCAAAATTATTATCTGCAGAAGCTGTTAATGTATCATTTGGTATAGTTGTTCTTACAGGGCTGTCATTTTTTTGTTCGGGATCTGATTTCTTCACATTTGCAATAGCCGGTGATGAAGTATCAGTATTTTCATTTTCATTATTCAGAACCAGGTAACCTGCTGAAAACAAAACACCCAGTAATACAGCAGCTGCTGCAAATCTCCTGAAATAGAAGCCAACCACCCTTGCCGGTTCTTTACGGTATAAGGAAGCCTTATCTGTAAAAATTATTTTTTCCGATGCATCCAGTTTTGTTTTTTGTAACGTTGCCAATTCCTGCTGCAACAATTTATAAGAAGCAATCTTTTGTTCCAGCATTTTTGTGGAAGATGTGTCCAGTTCATTATCGATATGCATCAGTAATTGTTCCTGAAGACCGGAGGGGATTTCTTCTTTGATCAATTCCTGCTTACCAGGAAAAACAATATCATCCGAAGGAAAAACAGTGCTTTTCAGAAGATCCATTTCCATCTGCAGATCAGGGTTGGTTTGCAAAAACATTTCCACCTCTGCTTTTTCAGTTGCACTCAATTCATTATCGATATACAGCAAAAAATATTCTTCGTAATTGTTTCTATTGATGTTCATGGTGATCAGATAACATTTTCAGGTTTAACAATATAATCTCTCAACTGCAACCTGGCCCGGTAAAGGTAAACTTTCACCTGACTTTCGTTTAATCCGGTAATTTCTCCGATCTCTGCGTAATTATAGCCTTCGTAATCTTTCAGCATTACAAGGCTCCTTTGTGTTTCACTTAATTTTGACAACGCCTCGTCCAATATTCTTTTCGTATTCTGTTGTATCGTACTTGATCCTCTTTCTTCTGCTCCGAATTCTTCTTTTAAACTGATCCGCTTATTTTTCCTGATGTGATCGATCATCGTGTTATAAGCGATGGTGAATAAATAACTTTTGCTTTTATCGGTATTCACCTGATCCCTGTTGATCCATAATTTTTCAAACGCAGACTGAACCACATCTTTTGCATCTTCCTCATGCTTCAGGTTTTTTACAATAAACCTGAATACATTGTCTGCATATTGAGTCACGCATTGGTTGTATTCTCTCTCCGTCATACTTTTTTGATTAATCTGCAACGATCAAAACTGATACGGTTATGGCGTTATAAAGTTACACTTTACTAAAAAAATTTACAATTTAAATCCGGTTGACGCAAAATGCCATGCGGAAACAGCAGATTCATCTGTTTTTTCTTCCATTTTTGTTTCCGCGGTATATTTTTTTACGGTAACTGGGCAGGCAAACAAGACAACTGAACTTATAACAATGGCGATTAATGCGAACATTGTAAATTTTTTTTGCATAAAACCGTTTTTTATGGTCATTGTACGTACCTGCTTTCCAAAAGTTACAGCCTGCCATATATTTCATTCAATTAAGGGCTGAAAGAATGGCATCAGTAGTTAGCTTTGCAAAAACATTTTTTCTGATGAACAAAGCTTTTACAGAACGCATTTCCAAGGAATTGGACGAAATCCGTGACAACGGGCTTTTTAAACAGGAACGCATCATTACCAGCGAACAGGGTGCTGAAATTATAGTAAATGGTAAAACGGTTTTGAATTTCTGTGCCAACAATTACCTTGGCCTTTCATCTCATCCAAAAGTGCTGGAAGCTGCTAAAAAATACATTGATAAACGCGGATATGGCATGAGCAGTGTTCGCTTCATCTGTGGTACTCAGGATATTCATAAAGAACTGGAATCTAAAATCGCAACATTCCTGGGCACAGAAGACACCATATTATATGCGGCGGCTTTTGATGCCAATGGCGGCGTTTTTGAACCTTTGTTCAGCGAGGAAGATGCCATCATCAGCGATGCCCTGAACCATGCTTCTATTATTGACGG
>JANNZE010000359.1:0-5462 GCA_031410455.1 Chitinophagaceae bacterium
GTTACCACGCCGCGCCTCGTGAGTCCGCCGACCCCGGGTGATACTGAAATACGTCCCTGGCTGGGCAGGCTCCGGTTTGCCGGGCCGGGGCCCGGGACTTTTTTTTATGCCTGAAACCCTTTACTGCAGAGGCTTTCAGAAGATTACCATTTCTGAATTTTATTTTAAAGCATTGTTTACATCTTCCCCTTTTTATTTTTTAAAATTCAAAGATTAATTTATGCAAACGTTCTAATTTTATACGATGGACAATTACCAGATCGCAGATGCATTCAGTTTACTTTCCAAATTAATGGACATACACGGAGAGAATAGTTTCAAATCCAAATCGTATGCATCAGCAGCATTTACCATCGAAAAATGCAGCGTTCTTTTGAGCGAAATGCCGAAAGAAAAAATCGCTTCCATCAAAGGCATCGGCCAGTCGGCCAGTGGAAAAATTATAGAAATCCTGGAAACAGGGCAGTTAAAAGTTTTAAATGACATTATTTTTAACACTCCCCCGGGCATCATGGAGATGCTCCGCATCAAAGGAATAGGCCCAAAAAAAATACATACGATCTGGAAAGAAATGGAGATCGAAACGGTTGGAGAATTGTTATATGCCTGCCAGGAGAACCGTTTGAAAATGTACAAAGGCTTTGGTGAAAAAACACAGCAGGCCGTTGCAGACACGATCCGTTTTTATTTTAATAACAAAGAATTACACCTTTATGTACAGCTGGAATTACTGGCAGAACAAACCCGGCAACATTTGAATGAATGCCTTCAAAAAGAAATATTTATTACCGGGGAATTCAAAAGACAGTGTGAGATCATTTCATTCCTGGATTATGTTGTGGAAGAAGATTCCAAAACAGTCATGCAGAAAATGGAAACGCAAAATTTATTTGCTTTGGAAGTTTCCACCGATGAATACCTGTTGTACAAAACCAATATTGGTGTTAATATCAGAATATTCTGCATACATGCAGATGACCTGTATACCACGATCGTACGTACTTCCTCCTCCGCTGAATTCTATGAAGCATTGTTTCCGAAAATAAAAGGCAAATCGCATTCAGAACAGGGTGTTTTTGAAAATGCAGGACTTCCTTTTTTTCCTGCGTCCCTGAGAGAAGATCCGGCGATTTTACAGATCCAGTCAGTTCCGGAACTCATACAGCCTTCAGATATCAAAGGCATCATTCATTGCCACAGTAACTGGAGTGACGGCAGCAATACAATAGAAGAATTGTGCAACGCGGCCATTTCATCAGGAATTGAATATCTCGTGATCAGCGATCACAGTAAATCGGCGTTTTATGCCAACGGGCTTTTTGAAGAACGGATTGCAGCACAACACCAGCAAATTGATGAACTGAATAAAAAACTGCATCCTTTCAGAATTTTCAAAAGTATTGAAAGCGATATTCTGAATGACGGATCACTTGATTACAGTGATACTGTACTTTCCACATTTGACATGGTGATCGCTTCCGTGCATTCAAATCTGAAAATGACGGAAGAAAAAGCAATGATGCGTTTACTGAAGGCCATCGAAAATCCTTATACAACGATTCTCGGACACATGACAGGACGATTACTCCTCAGCAGGCATGGTTATCCGGTAGATCATAAAAAGATCTCAGAAGCCTGTGTTGCCAATGATGTGGTGATGGAGCTGAATGCTCATCCGAACAGGCTCGATATCGACTGGAGACATATTGGATATGCCCTGGAAAAAGGAGCCATGATATCCATTGATCCTGATGCGCATTTTATTGACGGATTGAATGACACCAGATATGGTGTGCTGGTAGCACAGAAAGCCGGCGTAACAAAAAAACAAAATCTCAGCAGTTACTCACTGGCGGAAATAGAAAATTTTATGCTTCAGCGAAAGATCAAAAAAGGAATCAGCGTTTAAGAATGGGAAATGTTATGTAGAAAGAAGTGCCTACATGCTCTTTCGTTTCAAAACTGATTCTTCCATGAGCCACTTCCACCATTCTTTTACTCATGGCTAAACCTAAACCGGTGCCTGATGTTTTGGTGGTAAAATTCGGGGTGAAAATGTGACTGATGATTTCCGGTGCAATACCAGAACCACTGTCGCTGATGATGATTGTCAGTTCATCATTTTCAATTTTCTCCTGTACTTTAATTTCAATTCCTGATTCACCGGATGCCTGAATAGCATTTTGCAACAGGTTGTTGAATATCCTGTTAAGATGTGTACGATCAGCTTCGATCCATACATCTTCTTCTATCAAATTCATATCCCAGTGAATACGGTCATCTGTTTTATACAGGTTAAGTACATTCTGTAATTCCTGGTGCACATTCACCTCTTCCATTCTTGCGTTCTCGATATTGGCAAACTGGCTGAATTCCCCGGCTATGTAGCTGAGATGATCGATCTGTTCCACCAGTGTTTTTGAAACCACGGTGGCCAGTTCCTGCACATTAGGCTGATTTTCTTCAATCGATTTCAGCAGGTACTGCATACTTAATTTCATGGGCGTAAGCGGATTTTTGATCTCATGAGCGATCTGTTTGGCCATCTCCCGCCATGCACTTTCTCTTTCTGTTTTAGCAAGCGCCATAGCACTTTCCTCGAGCTTACTCACCATCTTGTTGTATTCCACCACCAGGTGACCAATTTCATCATTGCGTGTCCATATAATGGCTTCATTGCGTTGTCCGATGTTGATGCGCTTCATCTTTTCTGCTATGAGATAAAAACTATTGGTGATCCTGTTGGTGATAAAGAGTGCCACAATTCCGGCGATCAGAAAGATAAAGGCATTCAAGTTGATGATGGTTACGAGAAAATTGGATATTTCCGATTTCAGCCTTGTTTCAGAAATGAAATAGGGAATGTTGAGGTATGCATATTTGTTGCCGTACGTATCTATTACAGGGATATAATTACTGATGTACTGAAGTTTTCCGATCTGTTCCTTTTGAAAATACTGAACCTCGTTCAGGTTATTGAGATGATAAAAAGCACGAGGCTCCATGATGGTGCTGATGATACCGGTGCTGTATGGAAATGGTAATGAAGAAACGATCAGTTTTCCCTCGAGATCATAAAGATTAACATCGGTGCCGTGAATTTCAGAAATGCGGTTGATGATCTTTGCAATGTCTTCTACAGATTTCTGGCTTTCAAGTGATACCGTATCTTTTCTTATCCAGCCCTGTGTGATATAACTCTTCACTTCATTTTCCATAATGTGAATGGCTTTACTGAGTTGCTCACGGTTGTTATTTTCATACCGGGATATGAAAAATAAAATAGTGGCTATACCTATCACAAAAAATGAAACCGCACAAATAAATATGATCGTTCCGTGTATCTGGTTGCGGATATTGAATTGCCAGAAGAAACTCAGTTGTTCAATATGGAACCTCGCTTTCAGCAAAACATTGATCACCCAGAATAATAAAGTGAGCAATAAGAAAGAACAGAATAAATAAGAAAAAAGTGTGATCGATTCAATGGACAAACTGTTTTCCCGTGCAATCACCACCATCCTGCCATTACCGGCATTGTACCATATCTCTGAATAATCATCTTTTTTCCTTTTATAGAATTCCTGTTTGGGAAAATCGTTTTTATTAAGCGAAGTGGCGAATGAATAATCATTATGACTGTCGATCAGCTTCCAGTTGTTGTAGATAGCAAAAGCATAGATGGATGAATTTTCTATCGCATTCTCTCTTCCTCTACCGAATAATTCAGGATACAATGCATCGTCTTTATCCTTATTCGGACTCACGATGATGTAAACGGTTCCTAAAAGTTCAGCAGCAGTATCTCTGATCTCCTTACGGCTGATATAATTATACTTATCGTAAGAAACATCATAATAATACAGATCCCTGATCTCTGTTGGTTTTGATTGTGTGCTGTAGATCGTATTCAGTTCATTCAAACGGGTTGAATCCGGGTTATTGAGCGGTTGAGCATCTTTATCGAATGCATAGATTTTTGTAACAAACCTGTCTCTGAAAACTGACATATTGTTTTTGGCAAGACTGTCTTTAAAAACCTGGCTTGTATAAGGCGATTTTAATTTATCAAAATTTCTGCCCAGGAAATCTTCCCTGTAATCAGTGAGCATGGAATTGACGAGCAATTGTGCGGAAGGATCTGCTTTGGCTGCAAGTTTTTCTGCATAATGTTCCCGGCTTCTAATTTCTTTCTGGTTATTTTCTATAATGATAAGACTTGTGATAGATACTGAAAAAAAGAACAGCCAGAAAACCAGTCGTGACGAAATGAGTTGCGAAGCCAGCAGGTATAATTTTTGATTAAAAAGCAGGTAAACAAAAAAGATCAGCCAAAGCAAAATATAAACATCCATGCCACCGGCTATTCTGCCGATCCTGAAAGTGAGCAACAGTAAACCCAGGGATGTCATCGTAAGCAATAAAGGAATGGCAGTTTTAAAGAATGGCTTTATGAAGTGAACGATCACCTGCGACAAAAAGAAATAGCTGATTGCCAGGCAGCATAGAATGATAAACCCGATAACGCTGTAAATATTCAGCGTAAAAAAATTAATTACATCAAATGATATCTGTGAATCGGCAACCAATGAACGAATGATACCGGCGCTAACATATCCGGCAACAATGATCACCATACTTCCGGTGATCAGCAATGGCCAGTGCAGCGAGGGATTTTTCTTCAGAAAACGCATCTGGTGTTCCTGCACCTGGGTTCTGAGAAATAAAATAAACCACACCAGGAACAACGCATGGAGCAGAAGATCTCCCAATGAACGCAGTATCGTACTCGAACCATAAATGGTTGGATCGTATAATTCGAACTGGCGCAGGTTGATAGGAAAAGGATACCAGTAAGACAACAGCCGGATGAGCACCAGGATGGTAAAAAGTAACACAATTCCTTTCCAGGAACCATAATGTGCACTGATGTATGAACAAACCAGGTGTATAAAAAAGAAGATCAGTAAAATTGCTCCTAAAGTGAGCCAGACAGAAATGATATTATTTTTTTCAATGAAAGGACCTTGCTTCTGATAAACATTAAAGAGGGTGTTTCCGTACATAGATCTGATCGGATAAGGAGTTTCATCCACCGTAACATCGTATTCGTTGGAGATCTGGCTCTGTACAAAACCATTGGTGAGATGCTCATTCTCGATGATGTATTTCCATTTTACCGGAATTAATGCGAGTATTTTAAGATGTTTATTCTGATATGAATTCCATGCATAGAATCCGTTTTGTAACTGAACGAAACCGGCACTTCCTTTCAGGTATAAAAGTCCTCCGCTGGGAAGTATCTGGTGTGTGTTCCACAACTTTAAATTAAACTGTCCGCTGCTGTCAACATGGTAACAAAAAATAAAATACTTTTTATCTATCAGCGACTTCAGCTGATGATCAGAAATTTTTCCGGAAACGGCGGATTGTAAAAAGAAGGAATCTGAGGTTAATTTTTT
>JANNZE010000360.1:0-1598 GCA_031410455.1 Chitinophagaceae bacterium
CGCAGATAGGAAGCAGAAGTGGTTGCAGAAGGTAATCTTCTTTCTTTCGCTTCTTTAACCATGGCCACCGCTTCTTCAATACGTGCAGATTGCAATTTTATTTGTTTGCTGTTTTGTAAACTCAAACTAACCGCTTCCTGCAGGGTTAGATGTAAACTGTCCTGCGCATGCAAATAAGAAACAGTAAAGCAAAACTGGATTATTAAAATAATTTTTATTTTATGCTTCATGGGTCAACATCATTTTGAAAATATTTTTTATGTGTATGCGTATTTTTTTGAGCAGTTGTAATCGAAACTGTTCTGCGTTTAGTTCCTGCAGCTTATGAAATGTTTTATAAAATTCCTGGCTGATCATTAATTGCGAAGAGGTGCCAACCAGTGTATTCATCATCATAGCCACATCAATGTTCTTTTTGAATTCGCCCGATTTCTGACCGTGGCGCAGCAACTTCGTAATCGCTTCTGCATTCCTCAGTCTTAAAGCAGTAATCAGATCGAGGAGCTGGCCATTTTTGTTGATCACCTGCTCGCAGATCATGATTTTGAAAAACTGCTGATTGCTCATCATTCTTTCTGTATAATCATCCACCAGTATTTCTATTTTCTGAAATGCCGATAGCGAATCATCCTGCAACAATTTTTCCACCCGTAATTCTATGTGCAGGCTTTTTCTTTCAAACAATGCCTGCATCAGTTCTTTCTTGGAACCGAAATAGTAAGAGATCATGGCCACATTCACATCAGCCTTCACCGCAATATCCCTTACCGAAGTGCCTTCATAGCCGGATTCAGCAAATAATTTTTCTGCTGTATTTAGTATGTGTATTTGTTTTTCTGAAAATTCCACTGCGCAAAATTAAACGATTGTTTAATAATAATCAAACATTTGTTTAAATATGGAATGTGGGATAGCATGGTTTTGCGATTTTTTGTTTCCTCATAACGTTTTACATTTGCGCCATGAATTTATTAATTGCGTCTTTTCCCGATTTGTTAGACCCATCCATTCTTATTTCATTGGTAACGTTGAGTTTCCTTGAAATCATCTTGGGTGTTGACAATATCATTTTCATATCTATTGTTTCAAATAAATTGCCGGAAGCCTCACAACCAAGAGCCAGGACGGTTGGTTTAATGCTGGCTTTGCTTTTTCGAATCGCATTGTTGTTTGGTATCACCGCAATTATACAAATGACGAATCCTGTATTCACCATAGGTTTTATAAAAAATGAAGGCGTTCCGCTTGGCATCAGCTGGAAAGATCTGATCTTAATGGCGGGAGGTATTTTTCTGGTATTCAAAAGCACCTTAGAAATTCATCATAAAATGGAAGAAGCTGCTTCCGAATCCAAAGCTGTAAAAGCACCATCCTCGTTTATGGCTGTGATCACGCAGATCGTTTTGGTGGATATTGTTTTTTCTTTTGATTCTATTTTAACGGCGGTAGGTTTGGTAGACAATGTATGGGTGATGATCCTTGCCGTAATTGTTTCGATGGTGATCATGATGATCTTTGCCGGCAATATCAGCCGTTTTATCAATAAACATCCAACACTTCAGATACTGGCTCTCTCCTTTCTGATTATGATCGGCGTT
>JANNZE010000361.1:0-9420 GCA_031410455.1 Chitinophagaceae bacterium
AATACGTCAAGACCTGCCAGTTTCCCTGCGTCCCGTGTTGCCTGTCTTTGTGCGTCATTAAAATAGGCAGGAACGGTGATTACCGCTTCATTCACTTCATGGCCCAGATAATCTTCTGCTGTTTTCTTCATTTTCTGAAGAACCATAGCACTGATCTCCTGTGGCGTGTACATTCTGCCATCAATATCAATTCTGACAGTATTATTGTCACCTTTCTGAATTTTATAACTCCAGTGTGTGATTTCTTCAGTAACCTCATCAAATCTTCTTCCCATAAAACGCTTCACACTGCTTATCGTATTCTGCGGGTTAGTGATGGCTTGCCTTTTTGCAGGATCACCAACTTTACGCTCACCATTCTTTAAAAAAGCCACTACAGATGGCGTGGTACGGCGTCCTTCATCATTAGCAATAACCACGGGCTCATTTCCCTCCATAACTGAAACACAACTGTTGGTTGTTCCAAGGTCAATTCCGATTATTTTTCCCATAAAATGTTATTTATTATTTCCAACTATTTGTCAATCATTATGCCAAGGGAAATTTGTGCTAAAATGGCAGAAGTGAAAGTACAATTGGGCAGAGGCGTTTATCCCACAACCCGTATCCCGCATCTCGCCTCACGCCTCCCGTTTCACCCTGAACGTAAAATATTTCTGCGTGATATAGCTTACCGAAATGATCACCACTATTGTGATCACTTGGCTCAATATGGCATCTGCATGGAAATATTCTACCAGCAGCTTGAGCATGAAATAATTCAGGATCAGGTTTAAGGTAAATGACAAAAAATACCGGAATAACTGTATTCGGCCCCTTAGGTTTGAACCGATGAACACCACATATTTATTCAGCAGAAAGCCCGAAAAAAAGATCACAGAAGATGAAAAGAACAAAGCAGCGTTGTGTGGCTTGAACGCTGAAAAACCAAAATGGAAATTTTCCCTGTTAAAAATATATTCGAAACCTATGTAGTATAAAGCAAAACCCAAAAGCGTATTTCCGCCTCCGCATGCAGCATAACGGAACGTTTGTAAGGGCATGATCCGCCGGAAAGGAGGATAAAAAAAATCAAGAATAGCAGCGATCCTGTTTTGCATTGGTCGCAAATGTAGTTAATGTGTGCAAACAAAAATACCTGCCGGTTATGACAGGTATTCTTTATAAAAAATGCTTGATTAAAAGGTATAACGGATAGCAAATCCACCCCAGCCGCCTGAGAAGCCATTGCCATAATTATCTCCGAATTCAATACTTGGCTGCCAGTCGAGCGACAAATTGATAGGCGCCTTTTCAATTTTGTAATCGATGCCGATCACACCATCCACACCAAATGAAGTAGCACCACCATATTTGTTATTGTAGAAGCCAACGTGTGCGCCTGGTCCTACATACCAGTTCAGATTTTCAACATCTGCAAGCGGAAAATTAAATTCATACAAACCAGTGATACGGGTTCCATGATTATAAAAATAACCGATCGCTTCCAGGGAAACCTTGCTGCTGGTAAAATGCTTAAAGGTTACCGCACCCGGATAAAATTTTACACCCAGCGCATTTTTATACGACTGTGCGTTGGCAGCCGATGTAAAGAACACCAGTACCAGGATAACAGATAAAACTTTTGTTTTCATGTATTGTATTTTTTAGTTGTTGATGGCTATTTATTATTATATCAGGAATACATTTCTTCCCTGATCTCTTTCACTCTTTCGTCAGCCAGGTATTCATCATACGTCATCAGCCTGTCTATCATTCCTTTCGGCGTGATCTCGATGATCCTGTTTGCAACGGTTTGCATGAACTGGTGATCATGTGTAGAGAATAAAACGATACCTGGAAATTCAGTCATACTGTTGTTGAAAGCAATGATACTCTCCAGGTCAAGATGGTTCGTTGGCTCATCTAGTATAAGCACATTCGGATTCTGCAGCATCATTTTACTGAGCATACAGCGAACTTTTTCTCCTCCGCTTAATACACTTGTTTTCTTTAAAATTTCATCTCCGCTGAACAGCATCTTTCCTAAAAATCCTCTTAAGAAATCTTCATCCACATCTTTTACATATGGCGGAACAAACTGACGAAGCCAGTCCATCAGGTTCAGGGTACTGCCTTCAAAATATTCGCTGTTATCATTCGGAAGATAGGCTGTTGTTACCGTGGTACCCCATTCAAAAGAACCTTTATCTGATTTATCTCTGCCGTTAATGATTTCAAAGAATGTTGTAAGTGCCATTGGATCGCGACTCAGGAAGGCGATCTTCTGCCCTTTCTGCATATCAAAATGCACCTTGCTGAACAATGGTTTTCCATCTATGGTTTTGCCTAAACCCTCCACTTTCAGGATCTCATTACCAACCTCGCGTTCCTGCTTGTAAATAATACCCGGATATTTCCGGTTACTTGGCTGAATATCTTCAATAACCAGTTTCTCCAGCGCTTTTTTGCGGCTCGTAGCCTGCTTCGATTTGGAGGCATTGGCACTGAATCGGGCAATGAATTCCAAAAGGTCTTTACGCTTATCCTCCATCTTCTTGTTCTTGTCCGTCATCTGCCGGGCTGCCAGCTGCGAACTCTCATACCAGAACGTATAGTTACCTGTATATACTTTTATCTTACTTCTGTCAACATCCGCAACATGCGTACAAACCGCATCTAAAAAGTGACGATCGTGACTCACCACAAGTACAATATTCTGGTAATCGGCCAGGAAATTCTCTAACCAGCTGATCGTTTCCACATCAAGGTTGTTAGTAGGCTCATCCAACAGAAGAATGTCGGGATTGCCGAACAAGGCCTGTGCCAGCAACACTCTCACTTTAAGGTTACCACTTATATCTTTCATCAGCTGTACATGCAGCTCATCTTTAACACCGAGCTCACTTAACAAAGTAGCGGCATCACTTTCTGCCGTGTATCCGCCCATTTCGCCGAACTCATGTTCCAGTTCACCGGCTTTGATGCCATCCGCTTCAGAAAAATCTTCTTTAAGGTATAATGCATCCTTTTCATGCATGATGGCCCACATTTTTTTATGGCCTCGGAGCACTGTATTCAATACCGTATCTTCATCAAATGCAAATTGATTCTGGTTCAGAACCGCCATCCGTTCGCCCGGCGTAATATCAACAGTTCCTTTGTTAGGCTCGATCTCACCGCTGATGATTTTAAGAAAAGTGGATTTACCGGCACCATTTGCACCGATCACACCGTAGCAGTTTCCCTTTATGAAATTGATGTTTACTTCATCAAATAAAACCCGCTTACCATAGGCCAGCGTTACATTATTTACACTTATCATACCTTTAAAATGGGCGCAAAGATAAGTTGCCGCACCTAATTCCCCTAAAGCAATGCAGTTATTATTATTTTTGCTTCATGCATATAGTACAACTGATCAGGCAGGCTGTTATTGAAAATTTAAATAACATATATGAAAAGGAGTTTTCTGAAAACGATTTCCAGGTAAATCAGATCAAACAGGAATTTGAAGGCGATTATACAGTGGTGATGTTTTCCCTGCTGAAAAAAACAGGAGACAACCCGGAAGCACTGGGGCAAAAACTGGGTACCAGGCTGTTAGAAAACCATGAAACATTATTTACCGCGTTCAACATTATAAAAGGATTTCTGAATCTCACCATAGCCGATTCCTATTTCATAGAATTGTTATACCGTAATTATAATGACATCTGCTATGGCAAACAACCATTGAACGGCAAGAAAGTGATGGTAGAATATTCTTCACCCAATACCAACAAACCCTTGCATCTCGGTCACCTGAGAAATAATTTCCTGGGGTGGTCTGTGGCGGAGATCCTGAAAGCCAATGGCTATGAAGTTCTGAAAAGCTGCATTGTGAACGACAGGGGTATCCACATTTGTAAAAGTATGCTCGCCTGGCAAATGTTCGCCAATGGTGCAACACCGGAATCTGCACACATGAAAGGTGATCATTTTGTGGGTGATTATTATGTAAAATTCAATGACGCCTTTAAAAAAGAAGTGGAAGAACTGGTGGCCGGAGGGATGAAAAAAGAAGATGCAGAAAAAAATGCACCGGTGATGCTCGCCACGCAAAACATGCTTAAAAAATGGGAAGAAGGTGATCCGGAGATTCTGCGCCTATGGGAAAAAATGAACAACTGGGTGTATCAGGGTTTTGATATAACCTATGAACGCATAGGAAGTGATTTTGACAGAAAATATTATGAAAGCCAGACCTATTTATTAGGAAAAGATATTGTTCAGGAAGGTCTGGAAAAAAACATTTTTTTCATGAAAGAAGATGGCAGTGTGTGGATCGACCTAACAGGCGATGGACTTGATGAAAAATTGGTTCTGCGTAAAGACGGCACTTCTGTGTACATTACACAAGACATCGGCCTGGCCAAACAGAAATACGAACAATATAAAATTGACAAGAGTATTTATGTGATCGCAGATGAACAGAATTATCACATGAAAGTGCTGAAACTGATCTGCCAGAAACTGGGTCTTCCCTATGCAGATGACATCCATCATTTAAGTTATGGCATGGTGGAACTACCTTCGGGAAAAATGAAAAGCCGTGAAGGAACAGTGGTGGATGCTGATGAACTGGTGGACGAAATGATAGCTACATCGAGACACCATACAGAGGAATTGGGAAAAGTAAAAGATTTTACTGCGGAGGAACTCACTCATTTATATGAAGTGCTGGGTATGGGCGCCATGAAATTCTACCTTCTGAAAGTAGATCCAAAAAAGAAAATGATCTTCAATCCGGAAGAATCGATCGATTTCCATGGCTTTACGGGTCCTTTCATTCAATACACTTTTGCCAGGATACAAAGCATCATCCGCAAAGAAGGAAAACCTTCCGGAACCATACAAAATGCAAATCTGCTCAAACTGGAGAAAGAAATTCTGGTGAACCTGGAGCAATACCCTACCGTTATCACGCAGGCTGCCAAAGAACTGAATCCAGCGGTAATCGCCAACTATATTTATCACCTTGCCAAGATCTTTAATTCCTTTTATGCCGAATTATCTATAGCAAAAGCAGAGACCGCAGATAAAAAGACATTACGTTTGCATCTTGCATTCATGACGGCCAACGTAATAAAAAGCGGCATGCAGTTATTAGGCATAAATGTTCCTGAAAGAATGTAATTCACAAAAGAAAAAACCAGATGAAAGTAAATAAGATAGGCGTTTTATGCAGTGGTGGTGACAGCCCCGGAATGAATGCATGTATCAGAGCAGTTGTGAGAACAGCATTGTACAATAAACTGGAAGTATACGGTATCATGCGGGGTTACAGTGGCCTGGTAGAAGATGATATTATGAAAATGGAAAGCCGCAGCGTGGCCAACATTATACAACGAGGCGGAACTATTCTTAAAACAGCCCGCAGTAAAGAATTCATGACGCTGGAAGGAAGAAAGAAAGCGTATGATAA
This sequence comes from Chitinophagaceae bacterium, assembly GCA_031410455.1. Taxonomy (GTDB): domain Bacteria; phylum Bacteroidota; class Bacteroidia; order Chitinophagales; family Chitinophagaceae; genus Ferruginibacter. The sequence continues at coordinate 5,447 of JANNZE010000361.1, forward strand.
TTTAAAAAGCCGCGGCATTGACGGATTGATCGTTATAGGTGGAGACGGAAGTTTTAAAGGTGCACAAACATTCAGCAATGAATTTGATATTCCCTGCATCGGAATTCCCGGAACCATCGATAAAGATATTGCAGGTACAGATTTCACCATCGGCTTCGATACTGCAGTAAATACAGCTGTTGCTGCTATTGATAAGATACGCGACACAGCAGATTCTCACGACCGTTTATTTATCATTGAAGTGATGGGTCGTGATGCCGGATACATCGCCTTGCACAGCGGTATCGCTACTGGTGCAGAAAATATACTGATACCGGAACGTAAGACCCTCATCGAGGATATCATTGAATCTTTACAGGAAAAAGAAAAAAGAAAAAAATTAGTAAACCTGATCGTAGTGGCCGAAGGCGATGATTTTGGAGGTGCGTACGAATTACAAAAAGTGATCAAATCAAAAGTGCCGCTGATGGAAGTAAGGGTATGTGTACTGGGCCATATTCAACGCGGCGGTTCTCCTTCCTGCATGGATCGTTTGATCGCCAGCAGAATGGGATATCATGCCGTGGAATCATTGATTGTAGGACGGCACAATGTTTTTATAGGTATTATGAATAACAGGATGAATTACATTCCGTTAAATGAAGCGGTAAAGAAAAAACAAAGGATTAGTGAAGAATGGATGAATATTGTAAAAATTCTGGCAACCTAAACTGTTGACCAGGAACTTTTAATCTACCAGGAAAAAATGCATACAAAAAAAGATATAACCAAATACCTGCATAAACAAATGGATAACCATGCAGGTTTTACCCATTCGCAGAAGAGAACAAAGATCGTTGCAACTGTTGGGCCGGCATGTGATACGTATGATAAATTATTATCGCTGGTTAAAGCGGGTGTGAATGTTTTCCGACTGAATTTTTCTCATGGCAACCATGAAGATAAAGCGAGAGTGATCGACCTGATCCGCCTTATCATAAAAAATGAACCTTACAACATTGCCATCCTTGCAGATCTTCAGGGCCCCAAACTTCGCGTTGGGGAACTCGAAAATAACAGGGTTGAACTGAAAGAAGATGATGAATTTATTTTCACCCGGGAAAAAATGGTAGGACATAATAAAAAGATTTATGTTTCCTATCCCAATCTTACAACCGATGTAAAACCGGGTGAAAGGATTTTCCTCGATGATGGAAAAATGGAAGTACAGGTGGAAGAAATCCTGAATGATACAGAGGTACGGGTGAAAGTGATCCTCGGTGGTGTATTACTGCCAAAGAAAGGTGTGAACCTTCCCGACAGTGAACTCACCATGCCTTCACTTACAGAGAAAGACCTGGCAGATCTGGATTTTATACTGGAACAAAAAGTGGATTGGATCGCCTTATCGTTTGTTAGGAAAGCAATTGACATCACCGATCTTAAAAGAAGAATAAAAGAGAAACACAGTAAAATAAAAGTGATCGCTAAAATTGAAATGCCGGAAGCATTGAAAAATATCCGCGACATTATCATTGAAAGCGATGGAATCATGATTGCCCGCGGTGACCTGGGCGTTGAAATTCCTATCGAACAGGTTCCTGTAATTCAGAAAGACATCATCCGAAAATGTATGCATCGTGCAAAACCGGTGATTGTTGCAACGCAGATGATGGAAAGTATGATCGACAGAACGAAACCTAACAGAAGTGAAGTAAGTGATGTGGCCAATGCTGTACTGGAAGGTGCAGATGCAGTGATGTTAAGCGGAGAAACAGCTTCAGGAAGCTATCCTACACAAGTGGTTGAAACCATGTGCAGAATCATTCTGGAAGTAGAAAAAACAGTTTATGATTATAACCGCGAAGATATCCTTGCGCCACAGCCACACTCCCCTTCCTTTCTCAGCGACGCCGTTTGTTATAGCGCCTGTAAACTTGCAAAAGATTCTCAGGCCAATGCACTGGTAGGGATGACGCAGAGCGGTTACACTGCTTTTATGCTGAGCAGTTTTCGACCTAAATGTCCATTGTATATTTTCAGCAAAGAACGTACGCTTATCAGCCAGTTAAGTTTAAGCTGGGGAGTCCGTGCATTTTATTATGCAGAAGAAGAAAGTCTGGATGATATCATTTTCGACCAGATCAACATTCTGAAAGAACGTGAATTCCTGCAACCAAATGATGTGATCGTTAATACGGGAAGTACACCCGTAAAAGAACATTTACCCACCAACATCATTAAGATCACGAGAGTAGAATAATTGTGTTGAATTTTAAATTATGAATTTTAAATGATCTGAATTCATAATTTAAAATTCATAATTTATAATAATACTACACCCAGCTGAAAACAATAATTGCTGCTATAATGTTCCCGAGAATGGTATAACCTGCATTGATAAGGTGTAAACGGAATGGTCTTTTTTCGAACAGGTAAGAAATGCTGATGGAAGCCATGCCGAAACAGACACCTGTCAATAAGCCGGTCTTCAGTCCGCCCATCCATCCTTCTGTATCCAAACGATACCGTAATACAGACAAGGCAAATGATGTTAAAAACATAAACACAAATGCCGAAAGCATAATTTTAGCCATACCCTTACTGGCATCCGGATCTGATACATCCACTTTTGTGTCTGCTATCCAGGCATTCGCAAATAATAATTTAGAAAACCATAAGGCTCCTAACAGGAACCAGGCAATTGCACCGGTAGCAATGGCCAGCCAGTTAAGTTCAGATAAAAATTGAGTATTCATTGCAGTAGTTTTAGGATTGATATTATTGAAAAATATAAAATATTCACCACAATTCCACAAAGTAATCAGCGTAGGGTATCGTTAATTTTGCTTGAGTCTGCATTTCTCTCAGTTTAATTTATCAAATTGCAGGTATGAAAATTTTCCTTTGCATTCTTACATTGAGCATGTATTTACCTGCTTCCGCACAGCCTGGCAAAGAATTAATAAAAGCCAGTTATTATAAAACGGAAGTAATGATACCTATGAGGGATGGTGTTAAATTATATACTGCAGTGTACACACCTAAAGACCTTTCTGAGAAATATCCGTTTCTTATGGAACGTACGCCCTACTCGGCAGGACCATACGGTGATACCATGTACAGGCGCCTTGGATCTGCGGACCTTGTAAATGAAAAATTCATTTTCGTATTTCAGGATGTTAGAGGTAGATATAAAAGTGAAGGTAAAAATCTGGAGGTGACACCACACATCGCTGCGAAAAAAAATAAAAAACAGGTGGATGAAAGCAGTGACACTTATGATACAGTGGATTGGCTTTTGAAAAATATCAAAAACAATAACGGTAAAGTAGGCATCTATGGTATCTCCTACCCGGGTTTTTATGCATCTGCCAGTTTACCGGATGCACATCCGGCCATTAAAGCCGTAAGTCCCCAGGCCCCGGTGAGTGATGAGTTTATAGGTGACGATGCCAATCACAATGGTGCATTTTTTTTACTGGATAATTTCTCTTTTATGAATTACTTCGGCAAGCCGGTAACGTCTCCTGTTGAAGATTATGAATCTAATGTTTTTAAATATGCAAGTAATGATGCTTATGCATTTTTTTTGAACCTGGGGCCTTTGAAAAATACGCAGTCAGAAAAATATTTCAATAATAAAAGTTATATCTGGACTGAATACCTGGAGCATGATACTTATGATGAGTATTGGAAATCCCGGAATATCCGTCAGCATTTAAAAAATATTATGATACCAACGCTGGTAGTTGGCGGATGGTTCGATGCCGAAGATCTTTTTGGTGCATTACATACCTACCGTGCCATTGAAAACCAGAGTGTTGATAATCAGTCAAGGCTTGTTATGGGACCGTGGACACATGGTGCCTGGGCAGGAGCAGACTGGAACAAATTTGGTCCGTTGAATTTTGGAAGCAATACGAGTAAATTTTTCCTGGACTCCCTGCAAATTCCTTTATTTTTTAAGTAATACCGGAAAAAAGGAATTTGCA